>JAYSFH010000399.1:0-4187 GCA_041913405.1 Dongia sp.
CTGCGACGCCCCTCTCATGACGTTCATCAAGATCCTGCACGCCGTGTCCGCTCTTCTCGGGGCCGCGCATCTCTGCTTCGCGGCGGCGCTGTCGAGCTATTTCGACTTCGCCCGGCCGAGCCGGCCCGACGCCATCTCCGGCGCCGTGCGCCCCTGGGGCGGGGACGAGGACCGGGTCTACATCACCGCTCACGAGGAGAACGTGTTTTGGGGTCTCGCCATCGTCGCCGTGGTGTCGCTGCTGGTCTGCGGCGGGCTCACCCTGATCCTGAAGCTGGATGCGCGGCGCGAGGGACGCACCACGCTTTATTAGCCGCAGTGGGCGCAGTTGGTAGCGCCGGAGACCGGCAGGCGGCATCCTTCCGCCGAATCAAGCACCTAGAGGGTGCCACACACCGGCCGGGCGGCTATGCTCCGGATTAGTTGTAGAAGCTGGTTTACAGGTGAATCCCTCATTGAATGGATAGGAATATAGGTCAGAATGCCGCAAAGCGACCTGGACGGGCGGCATCAACATGGCCGGCAACGATCGCCGAGATAGGGAGAACGATCTACTGCGCGCCGTCATCGCGACCGCGGTGGACGGTATCCTGGTCATCGACCGGCAAGGCCTGGTGAAGCTGTTCAACCCCGCCGCCGAACGGCTGTTCGGCTACAGCGCCGCCGAGGTGCTCGACCGCAATGTGCGGATGCTGATGCCGGAGCCCTATCACGGCCAGCACGACGGTTACCTGAAGAGCTACCGCGAGACCGGGCAGAAGCGGATCATCGGCACCGGCCGCGAGGTCAAGGGCCGCCGCAAGGACGGCTCGGTCTTCCCCATGGAACTCGCGGTCGGCGAGATCTCAGCGCGCGAGGAGTGGGCCTTCGTCGGCATCATCCGCGACGTCAGCGCGCAGAAGCGACGCGCCCAGGAACTGGCCGCGGTGATCGAGACGGCGGTGGACGGCATCGTCATCGTCGACCGCATGGGCGTGATCAAGGTGTTCAATCCGGCGGCGGTCAGGCTGTTCGGCTACACCGCCGAGGACGTGATCGGGCAGAACGTGCGGGTGCTGATGCCAGAGCCCTATCACGGCGAGCACGACGGCTATCTGAAGAGCTATCGCGAGACCGGCCGCCGGCAGATCATCGGCATCGGCCGCGAGGTCAAGGGCCGGCGCAAGGACGGCTCGATCTTCCCGATGGAGCTTGCGGTCGGCGAGGTGGCGGACGGCGAGGAACTGGCCTTCGTCGGCATGATCCGCGACATCACGGCCCAGAAGGATGCCTTCGACGCGCTGACCGAGGCCCGCGCCCGCGCCGAATCCGCGAGCGCCGCAAAGACCGAGTTCCTGTCGCGAATGTCGCATGAGCTGCGCACGCCGATGAACGCGATCATGGGCTTCGCACAGCTGCTGCGGATGTCGGACGTGCGGAAGATGGCGCCCGAGCAGGTCGCGGACTACCTGGATTCGATCATCGGCCCGGCCGAGCACTTGACCAGCCTGATCGACGACGTGCTCGACTATTCGCGGATCGAGATCGGCGGGCTCAAGGTCGCGCGCCAGGACGTCAACCTGGCGGATGCGGTGAATGCCGCCGTCGTGATGGTGCAGCCGATGGCGGTGCGGTTCGGGATCTCGATCTTCAACCGCAGCCTCGATCGCACGGGCGCGCCGGTCGTCAGTGGCGATCCGGTGCGGCTGAAGCAATGCATCGTCAACCTGCTGACCAACGCCATCAAGTACGGCCGGCCGGGCGGCCGGGTGCTGATCGACGTGACCGCCGGCGAGGCCGAGCATGCACCGGTGCGCCTGACGGTCGAGGACAACGGCCTCGGAATCCCCGAGGCGAAGCTCGGTGAGCTGTTCAAGCCGTTCAGCCGGCTGCATGCCGGCCTCGATCACGTCGAGGGCGCCGGCATCGGCCTCGCGGTCACCCGGCAGCTGATGGAGGCGATGGGCGGGACGGTCACCGCCGAGAGCGAGACCGGGCGCGGCAGCCGCTTCCATCTCGAGATCCCGAGCGCGGTCGGCAAGGCCGGAAAGCGCCCGGCGCAGGCCCAGCCATCGCTCGCCAACTGGCATGCGCCGGCCTCCGACGACGGCAAGCGGCAGATCGTGCTCTACGTCGAGGACAACCCGGCGAACGTCCATCTCATGGAATCGCTGTTCCGCTCGATCCCCGGCGTCGATCTCAGGATCGCCTATTCCGCCGAGCTCGGGCTCGAGATGGCCGCGGCGATGCCGGTGCGCGCCATCATCCTCGACATCAACCTGCCCGGCATCAGCGGCTTCGAGGCGCTGGAGCAGCTGCGTGCCCGCAGCGACACGGCAGACGTTCCGGTCATCGGCCTCAGCGCCCGGGCGACCAGCGCGGATATCGAGCGGGCCGCCAACCTCGGCTTCTACCGCTATCTCACCAAGCCGGTGAACATCACCGAGCTGATGGAGACGCTGCGGGCGGTGCTTTGATCGGATTCTCGACGCAACGGATCGCCGCGCGGTTGCCGGTTCAGCGCCGCAGCATCTTGAGCGCGATGTCGCGATAGAGTTCCGCCGCCTGGACGAGCTCCGCCTTCGGCACGAACTCGTCCGGTTTGTGCGCCTGGTCGAGCGAGCCGGGGCCGAGGATGATGCCGTCGCTGCCGATCGCCCGGAAATGCACGAGGTCGCAGCCGCCGGTGAAGCCCTCGGGGGCGGCCTGCGCATTGGCCGCAAGACTATGCCGCACGATCGGCGACGAAGTTGCGGTCTCGGCCGCCCCGGACGCGGTGCGCACATGCACGACCTCGGCGGAGATGTCGTGCTCCTCCTTGGCGTGGACCAGAAGCTCCTGCAGCTCGTTGAGCGCGTCGTCGGCCGCTTCGCCGGGCAGCAGCCGGCGATCGAGCACGATCTCGCAGGAACCCGGCACCACGTTGTCGGCGATGCCGCCGGAGATGCGGGTCACGGTGAGGGTCGCCGGGCCGACCAGGTCGTGGTGGCGGTGGCGCAGCTTCTTGTCTTCGGCCGCGAGTAGCGAGAGCAGGAGGCCGGCTTTCTGGATCGCGTTGACGCCGAGTTCCGGCCGGCTGGAATGCGCGGTCTGGCCGTTGACGCGCAGCAGCGGCCGCAGCACGCCCTTGTGTGCCGAATGGACCTGGTTGTTGGTCGGCTCGCCGATGATGACGGCGTGGATCGGCGCCTGCCGGGCTCTCGCCTCCCTGACGACCTGCTTCGAGCCGGTGCTGTCGATCTCTTCATCGGCCACGAAGGTCAGCAACAAGGTGCCGCTCCACTCGGCCCGCCGTGCCGCGACCAGGCGCGCCGCCTCGGTCATGCTGGCGATTGCGCCCTTGGCGTCGCAGGAACCGCGGCCGTAGAGAAGACCGTTGCGCTCGACCAGGCGCAAGGGATCGCTGCTCCAGCCGCTGCCGACCGGCACGGTGTCGATATGCGAGTTGAAGGCGAGGGTGGGACCCGGCCCGTTCTCGAGCCGCGCCACCAGGTTGGCGCGCCCCTCGGCGACCTCTTGCAGCTCGGAGCTGAATTCGACATCGGCGACGGTCGCCGCCAGGAAGCGCGCGGCTTCGGTCTCCTGCCCTGGCGGGTTCTGGGTGTCGAAGGCGACCAGGCGGTCGAGCAGGGCGCAGATCTTTGCCGCATCAGCCATGGCGCATCACCGCATCGCTGGCCGCGCGCACCCAGTCGAGGCGCGCGGCTGGAACCAGTCCGTAGTTGTAGTAGTCGATCTCGGTCGCGCCGGCACGGATCGCGGCCAGGGAGCGCGCGGCGATGTCGTCCGCCGACCGCATCTCCGGATGGAACAGGCGCATGCCGACCCCGAGCTTTGCGCCGTCGCCGAGCCGCGCGCGCACCTTTGCGGTGTCGGCTTCGAGTGCTTCGGGCGACCGGTCATAGGCGCAGAACACCACGCCCTCGCAGATCTTGCCCAGCGCCGCGAGATCGCTGCCCGAGCGCCAGCCGTCGTTGATGTCGATGACGTCGATCCGCACCCGGGGATCGGCGGCGTCGCGGATTGCGGCGATGAGGCTGGTGACCGGCTCGAACCGCCAGCGCACGAAGGCCTCGACCTCCGGGTGATCGCGGAACACGTCCGGCCCGCGCGTGGCGAAATCCGGCCAGCGCGGTGCCGGCACCGCGCGTTCGGAGGCCTCGACGACCAACCGCCGCACGGTCTTGCGCGCGGCTTCCACATCGACG
>JAYSFH010000400.1:0-4184 GCA_041913405.1 Dongia sp.
GTGTAGATCGAGCTGCCCACCGCCTTGTTCATGTCGGAGACCGCGAGCCGCTGCAGCGCAGGCAGCGCATTCGGCCCGACCAGCTCGAACTTGGCGAAGGAGGTCTGGTCGATCAGCGCAACGCCCTCGCGGATCGCGTGATGCTCCTCGCCGACGGGGCCGAACCAGTTGGTCTTGGCGCGGTCAAAGGCCGGCTTGTCCTCGGCGGGTGTGCCTTCTGGTGCGAACCAGTTGGGCCGCTCCCAGCCGGCGCGGGAGCCGAAGACGGCGCGGCGCGCTTTCAGCGTGTCATAGAGCGGCGAGCGGCGGATGCCGCGCAGGGTCTCGTGCTCATCCCCCGGGCGGTGCAGCTTGTAGTGATGGCCGTAGAGCTCGACCGCGCGCGGATACATGAAATGCCGCGTCGTGTGGTGGAAGCTGAAGCGCCGCACGTCCAAGGGCCAGAGGTTGAGGCTCGGCGCGCCGTCGATGATCCATTCCGCCATCATCCGGCCGGCGCCGCCGCCGGCGGCGATGCCATAGAGGAAGCCGGTGGTGCAGTAGAAATTCTCCAGCTCCGGCGCCTTGCCCATGACGAAATCGGCGTCGGCGGAATACGGGATCGGTCCGTTCAAGAGCTCGCGCACACCGACCGTGTTGATCACCGGCGTACGCTTGCCGGCAAGCTGGGCCAGCTGCTCGAAGCGGTCGAAGTTCGAGGGCAGCAGTTCTTGGGCGAAGCTTCGCGGGATGCCGCCTGTCGCAAACGCCTTGGTGTCGGGCTCGTAGCCCCCGACCACCAGGCCGCGCACCTCGGGCTTGTAGTAGATGAGATGATCCGGATCGCGCATGGTCGGCATGCGTTTCGGCATGTCGGGGATCGGATCGGTGATAAGATACTGGTGCTCGACCGCGAAGGACGGCACGCGGACGCCGGCGAGCTTGCCGACCTCGTGGCCCCACATCCCGGCGCAGTTGACCACGAGGCCGCAGGTCCAGGTGCCCTTGTCGGTCTCGACCGCCTTCACCGTGCGGTTCTCGATCTTGAAACCGGTAACCCGCTCCCCGACCACGAAGGTGGCACCCTTGTCCTTGGCGCCCTTGGCCAAGGCCTGGCAGACGCCGGCCGGATCGATGTAGCCGTCCGACGGGATGTAAACCGCCGAGCGGACATCCTCGAGACTCATGATCGGGAAGAGATCGCCGGCCTCCTTCGGGGAGAGCCACTGCATCTCCAGCCCGAAGCTCTTCGCCATGGTGAGCGAGCGCTTGTTCTCCATCTCGCGCTCTTCCGAGCAGGCGAGGCGCAGGCTGCCGTATTTCTTCCAGTCGATCGCCATGCCGGTCTCGGCCTCGAGCTTGTCGTAAAGCTCGACCGAATGGGTCAGCATCCGGGTGATGTTGCGCGAGGTGCGAAGCTGACCGACCAGGCCTGCCGCATGCCAGGTGGCGCCATGGGTGATGCCGCTCTTCTCCAGCACCACCACGTCCTTCTTGCCCATCCGGGTCAGATGATAGGCGAGCGAGCAGCCGAGAATGCCGGCACCGATGATGAGGATCTCTGCGTGGTTCTTCACGCCTTCACCCGCTCCATCTTCGGGTCGTAGAGCGGCTGCAGGCTGACCTTGGCAGGATAGCGCTTGCAGGCGATCTCCAACTCATAGCTGCCGGACATCACGTCCTCGGCCGAGACGCCGTTCTCCTTATCGCGCACATAGCCGATGCCGATGTTGGTCCCGAGTGTGTAGCCGTACCCCCCTGACGAGAGCCAACCCACCTGCTTGCCGTTGCGGAAGATGGTCTCGCGGCCCAGCAGGACGATGGATTGGTCGTCGACCGTGAAACAAGCCAGCAGCTTCGGCAGCTTCTTCGCCGCCTGGGCCACCAAGGCCTCGCGGCCGAGGAAGGGCGTGTTCTTCTTCAGCTTCACCGCCCAGGCCATGCCCGCTTCCAGCGGCGAGTGATCCGGCGAGATGTCGCTCGACCAGGCGCGATAGAATTTCTCGAGCCGCAGGCTCTCGATCGCGCGATAGCCCGCGTTGACGATGCCGTGCGGCTTGCCGGCTGCCATCAGCGCGTCATAGACCGCACCGATGCCGTCGGTCGGAATGTGCAATTCCCAGCCGAGCTCGCCAACATAGGTCACGCGCAAGGCCCGCACCGGCACGCCGGCGACCAGGATCTCCTGGGAGGTGCCGAAGGGAAACGCCGTGTTGGAAAGATCGCCTTGCGCGACGGCCTTTAGCACGTCGCGTGCCTTCGGCCCCATCAGCGCCAGGGTGCCGTAGGCTGAGGTGACGTCGATCAGCCTCGCGTCGAGGCCGTCGGGGATATGGCTCTGGATCCAGTGGAAGTCGTGGGTCGCGAAGCCCGTGCCGGTGACGATGTAATAGGCGTCTTCGGCCGCGCGCGTAACGGTGAGATCGCATTCGATGCCGCCGCGCGCGTTCAGTATCTGGGTATAGACCAGGCTGCCCGGCGCTTTCGCGACGTCGTTGGCGCAGACCCAGGAAAGCGCCGCCTCGGCATCCTTGCCGATCAGCATGAATTTCGCGAAGGAGGTCTGGTCGAACAGCGCAACCTTCTCACGGCAGGCCTTGTGCTCGGCGCCGACCTGGTCGAACCAGTTCTGGCGCTCGTAAGTATAGATGTCCTTCGGCGCGACGCCCTTCGGCGCGAACCAGTTGGGCCGTTCCCAGCCGAGCTTGGAGCCGAACACGGCACCCTGCGCCTTCAGCCGCTCATAGAGCGGCGAGACGCGCAACGGCCGCCCGGTCTCCAACTCCTCGTAGGGCCAGGCCATCGAATAGTGATGCGCATAGGCTTCCAGCGTGCGGGTCAAGACCCAGCGGCGGTCGCGGTGCAGGTTGCCGAAGCGGCGGATGTCCACCGCCCAGAGATCCATCGGCGGCTCGCCGCCGGCCACCCACTCCGCCAGCGCGCGGCCCGCACCACCGCCGGACGCGATGCCGAAAGCGTTGAAGCCGGCGCCGACATAGAAGTTCTGAAGCTCCGGCGCTTCGCCGAGGATGAAGTTGCCGTCGGGCGTGAAGCTCTCCGGCCCGTTGATGAACTGCTTGATACCCGTGGTCGCGAGTCCCGGCACGCGGGCCAGGGCCTGCTCCATCAGCGGCTCGAAATGCTCGAGGTCGTTCTCGAGCAGCTGGAAGGCGAAGTTCTCCGGCAGGTCGCCGGTCTCGCCCTCAGGCAGCCAGGGCTTCGGGTTGTGCTCGTAGCCCCCCATCACCAGACCGCCGACCTCTTCCTTGAAATAGATCAGGCGATCGGGATCGCGGAGCGTCGGCAGGTTCTTCGGCGCGCCCAAGGCTTCGGTCACGATGTACTGGTGCTGCACGGATTGCAGCGGCACAGAGACGCCGGCCAGCGCCCCGATCTGCCGGGCCCATTGCCCGCCGCAATTCACCAACACCTCACAGGCGATCTCGCCTTTGTCGGTGATGACGCCAACGGCACGTCCCTTCTCGGTCCGGATGCCGGTGACGCGGGTTTCCTCGACAATGGTGACGCCGCGGTTGCGCGCACCCTTGGCCAGCGACTGCGCGATGTCGGCGGGATTGGCTTGTCCATCCGTGGGAAGGAAGGCGGCGCCGACCAGGTCCGAGACATCCATCAGCGGCCAGAGCTTCAGCGCCTCCTGCGGCGACAAGAGTTCCATCTCCAGGCCGAAGGAATGCGCGGTGGTTGCCTGGCGCTTGATCTCGGTCATCCGCTCGGCATTGCAGGCGAGGCGCAAGCCGCCGTTCATCTTCCAGCCGGTGGCGAGGCCGGTCTCCTTCTCGAGCTTGTCGTAAAGCTCGACCGAGTATTTCAGGAGCTGGGTAATGTTGGCCGAGGTGCGCAGCTGGCCGACCAGGCCCGCCGCGTGCCAGGTCGAGCCGCTGGTCAGCGTGTTGCGCTCGATCAGCACCACGTCCTTCCAGCCCAGGCCCGCGAGATGATAGGCGGTGGAACAGCCGATGATGCCGCCGCCGATGATGACCGCGCGTGTCTTTGAGGGAAGATCGGGCATTCGTCAGAGCTCTTGGAAATTGCGGAAGGCGCGCTCGAAGCGCGAGAGATACTCGGATGTGTAGGTGCGATAGTCGAAGTCGAGCGTGGAATGGATCTCGGAGATCATGCTCCACATCGCCTCGCGCAGCAGCGAGGCGCATTTCATGGCGTGATAGCGCCGGAAGAGCTGGGCA
>JAYSFH010000401.1:0-2282 GCA_041913405.1 Dongia sp.
GCCGCAGATGACGCCGTCCAAGCCCTGGCGCCGGGCTTCCGCCGCCATGGCGTCCTCGAAATCACTGATGAACCTGACCGCGTCCTTGACCTGGGTCTTCAGGTAGGCGGAGAGCGACCAGTACTGCAGGCCGAGCTTGATCCGGACGTGGTTGTACCAGTGGTTCAGGGTGAGCACGCAGTGGTAAGCGGTGTCGCCGAGATAGGCGAGCCACTTCGCATACTTGATGACGCCGTCGAAGGCATCGCCATGCACGACCAGGTAGCGCTTGCCGTCGGCCGTCACGTGCACGATCTCGTTGACGACCGCCACGTCGCCGAAGGTCATGCCGTCATAGTCGCGCAAAGGCTCGTCGTGATTGCCGGGGACATAGACGACACGGGTGCCCTTGCGCGCCTTCCTGAGCAGCTTCTGCACCACGTCGTTGTGGCTTTGTGCCCAGTACCAGGCCTTCTTCAGCCGCCAGCAGTCGATGATATCGCCGACCAGGTAGATGTTGTCGGCCTCGTTGTATTTGAGGAAATCGAGCAGGAACTCCGCCTTGCAGCCGCGCGTCCCGAGATGGACATCGGAGATGAACATGCTGCGGTATTGGCGAAGCTGGAGCGTGCTCGGCTGTGCGTTCATCAAACCCTGCGCGACTCGGAGGGAAAGCTCCGGACGGCGGGAGAGATATCCCCTGATGGGTGACGCGCCGATGACAGCGGGCCGGCTGACCCGCCGGTTTCACCGGAGAGTCATCACCGCGTCATCGCTCGGTAACGGCTAGGCGCCGGCGAGGGTCATGCCGTCGATGCGCAGGGTCGGAGCGTTGATGCCGTAGCGGAACTCGAGGTCGTCGGCGACGGTGATAGCCTTGAACATGTCCTTCAGGTTGCCGGCGATGGTGACCTCTGAGACCGGATAGGCGAGCTCGCCATTCTCGATCCAGTAGCCGGCAGCACCCCGGCTGTAGTCGCCGGTGACGCCGTTGACCGCCGAGCCCATCATCTCGGTCACGTAGATGCCGCGCTGGATATTCTTCAAGAGCGCGTCGCGGCTGATCTTGCCCGCCGGAATATGGACATTGGCGGCGCCTGGCGACGGCGGCGAGGAGGCGCCGCGATGCGCATTGCCGGTGGACTTCAAGCCGAGCTGGCGCGCCGAGCGCAGGTCCAGCATCCAGGTCTTCAAGACGCCGTTCTCGACCAGCAGGCGGCGCTGGGTCGGCAGGCCTTCGCCGTCGAAGGGCATCGAGCGCAGGCCGCGGGCGCGGTGCGGGTCCTCGATGATGTCGATGCCGGCGGCGAAGATTTGCTCGCCCATCTTGTCCTTGAGGAAACTGGTGCCGCGCGCGATCGAACCGCCGTTGATGGCGCCCAGGAGATGGCCGATGATCGAGCTGGAGACCCGGGGATCGAGCACCACCGGCAGCTTCTCGGTCGCGACCTTGCGCGGGTTCAAGCGCTTCACCGCGCGTTCGCCGGCGCGCTTGCCGAGCACAGACGCCGCTTCGAGATCGTCGAAGAAGACCGCCGAGGAATAGTCGTAGTCGCGTTCCATGCCGGTGCCTTCGCCGGCCAGCACCGCGACGCTGACGCCCGAATGGCTCTGGGCATAGCCGCCATAGAAACCGTTCGAGGCCAGCATGGCCATCTCGCTGCGGCCCCAGCCGGCCTCGGCGCCTTCCGAATTGGTGACGCCCTTCACGGCCCGGGCGGCGGCTTCGGCTTCGCGCACCAGGGCGATCAGCTCGGCCTCGGTCGGCTCCTTGGGGTCGAGGATCTCGAGCTGCGGCGGGTTCTTGTCGATCTCGGAAGGATCGGCGAGTCCGGTGTAAGGGTCCTCCGGCACCACCTTGGCCATCGCGACGGCGCGCTGCGCCAGTTCTTCCAAGGCGGCGCGGTTGAAGTCGCTGGTGGAGACGATTGCCTGCTGCTTGCCGATGAAGACGCGAAGCCCGAGATCCTGGTCCTCGGAGCGCTGCAGCTTCTCCAGCTTGCCCAGGCGCTCGCCGACCGAGAGGCTGAGGTTCCGCCCGATCACCGCGTCGGCCGCGTCGGCGCCGGCGGCCTTCGCGAATTTCACAGCAGATTCAAGCAGGGTCGGGAAGTCGGCATTCGAGGAAGCGGGCATGAAGGACTTTCATCAGGATCAGGAAGGGCCGGGCGTCAAGTTGGGTCAGGCCCCCTCGAAAAGCAAGTGGGGGTAAGAGGCTAGGGGCGGAGCGGCGTTCCCCCGGCCGATTCCGGGCCTTATGATGGGGAATCATGCCGAAGCGTTTCACCCTGCCGACCGCCTCG
>JAYSFH010000401.1:2292-4178 GCA_041913405.1 Dongia sp.
TGGTCATCCTGGTGATCGTGTTGGCCGTCGTCTATCTCACCCGGTTCCGCATCAATGCGCCGGCCTCGCCCTGGGCCGTCGCGCTGCAGTCCTTCCGCAACGACTGCGCCAAGGCGGCGCGGCATGCCAA
This sequence comes from Dongia sp., assembly GCA_041913405.1. Classification (GTDB taxonomy): domain Bacteria; phylum Pseudomonadota; class Alphaproteobacteria; order Dongiales; family Dongiaceae; genus Dongia. The sequence continues at coordinate 2,423 of JAYSFH010000401.1, forward strand.
TGGCGGCGGTGATCTGGTGATGGACGACATGACCGAGGAGAAGATCGGCGCCTATTGCGGCTGCATGGCCGAAGCCATCAAGAGCAATGTCGCGCCGGCCGAGATCGAGATGATCGGCCGCGGCCAGCCCGCCGACAAGACCGTGCAACTGCTGAGCCGCATCGCGGAAGGGTGCAAGCCGCAGCTGGAGTGATCGACACCTCGTCATGGCCGGGCTTGGCCCGGCCATCCCTGAGGTCCCACTTCAAGAAGACGAACTCAGGGGTCCCCGGGCCAAGCCCGGGGATGACGACGGCGCTTGAGGTTACGCCGCGCTCAGGCTTTCGCCTTTCAGCACCTTGCGGATGAGATCCGCGGTTTCCTTGCGGCCGTAGAGCGCGATGAAGGAGCCCATGCGCGGGCCCTGGTCCTGGCCCAAGAGCACCTCGTAGAGCGCCTTGAACCAGGCCTTCAGTTCCGGGAAGGGATGGCGCTTGCCGATCTCGTAGACCTCGTTCTGCAGGTCCTCGGCGGTGGCATCGGCCGGCGCGCTGTCCAGATAGCGCAGCAGCTCGTCGAGCGCGGCGCGTTCGGTCGCGTCGGGGGCGCGGTACTGCTTCTTCGGCTTCACATGGTCGCGGTAGTAGTTGATCGCATAGCCGACCAGCTTGTCGAGGAAGGGTGCCGTCTGCGGCGTCGCCTCCGGATGATAGCGGCTGATGAAGCCCCAGAGCGTTTCCTTCGCCTCTGCATTGCAAACCGAGGCGAGGTTCAGGAGGATTCCATACGAGAGCGAAACGCCGGTCGCCGGCGCCTTGCCGTTGTGGATATGCCAGACCGGATTCTCCATCCGCTGCGCCGGCGCTTCGCCCGGGAACTTCTCGACGAAGGTGAGATAGTCGTCGACCGCGCGCGGGATCACGTCGAAGTAGAGGCGCTTGGCGGCGCGGGGCTTCTGATACATGAAGAGCGCCAGGCTCTCGGGCGGCGCATAGGTCAGCCATTCCTCGACCGAGAGGCCGTTGCCCTTGGACTTGGAGATCTTCTGGCCCTTGTCGTCCAGGAAGAGCTCGTAGTTGAAGCCCTCCGGCGGCTTGGAGCCGAGCACCCGGCAGATCTTGTTGCCGAGATCAACCGAGGGAATGAGGTCCTTGCCCGACATCTCGTAATCGACGCCGAGCACGCTCCAGCGCATGCCCCAGTCGGGCTTCCATTGCAGCTTGCAGCGGCCGCCGGTGACCGGCGTCTCCACGAGGCTACCGTCCTCTTCCTCGTAGACGATGGTGCCGGCCGCAGCGTCGGTCTTCACCACCTTGGTCATCAGCACCTTGCCGGACTTCTGCGAGACCGGGAGGAAGGGCGAATAGGTGAGCGCCCGCTCCTCGCGGAGGCTCGCCAGCATGATCTCCTGGATCTTGTCGTAGTTCCGCAGCACGTTCAGCAGGCCTTCGTCGAAGCGGCCGGCGTGATAGCAGTCGGTCGAGGAGACGAACTCGTAGTCGAAGCCGAAGCCGTCGAGGAAGCCGCGCAGCATGGCGTTGTTGTGATGGCCGAAGCTCTCGTGGGTGCCGAAGGGATCCGGCACCTTGGTCAGCGGGAAGCCGATATACTTCTGCAGCATCTCCTGGTTCGGGACGTTGGTCGGCACCTTGCGCAAGCCGTCCATGTCGTCCGAGAAGGCGAAGAGCTTGGTCGGGATGTCGGAGAGGCGCTGGAAGGCCTGGCGCACCATGGTCGTGCGCACGACCTCGCCGAAGGTGCCGATATGCGGCAGGCC
>JAYSFH010000402.1:0-4171 GCA_041913405.1 Dongia sp.
CGCCTCGGTGGTGATCTCGCGCTTCGAGGGTACGATCGGCCAATATCCGTCGCTCGCCGTGCTGATGCCGATCACCGCGGCCATGGGTGGCAATGCCGGCGTGCAGGTGATCACGGTCACCGTGCGCGCGCTCGCCACCAAGGAAATCACGCCCAACAGCAACGTCTGGCGCATCATCGCCAAGGAGCTGCTGGTCGGCCTGATGAATGCCTGCATCTTTGCGGCGATCCTCGGCACCCTGGGCGGGCTATGGTTCGGCCATGTCCAGCTCGGCTTCGTGCTGGCGGGCGCCATGATCTTCAACATGGTCTGGGCGGGCTTCGCCGGGACCGTGATCCCGCTGGTGATGGACCGGCTCGGCCTCGATCCGGCGACCGGTGCCGGGCCGTTCCTGACCACGACCACCGATTGTCTCGGCTTCTTCTCCTTCCTCGGTCTTGCCACCCTGTTCCTGCGCTAGGAGGCCTCCATGCCGACCGTCCTCATCACCGGCGCCAACCGCGGCATCGGCCTCGAGCTTGCCAGGCAATATGCCGGCGACGGCTGGTCGGTCATCGCCACGGCGCGCGACCCGAAGCAGGCCGACGGCCTGAAAGCGCTCAAGGGCGACATCCGCATCGAGGCGCTGGAAGTCACCGACGAGAAGCAGATCGCCGCCCTCGCCAAGGCGCTCAAGGGCACGGCGATCGACGTGCTGCTGAACAATGCCGGCATGCTCACCGGCTATGAGAGCTTCGGCGACACCGACGCGAAGTCCTGGCTGCAGACCCTGCATGTCAACTCCATCGCCCCGCTGAAGCTGACCGAGGCGCTGGTCGAGCACGTCGCGGCCTCGGCGCAGAAGAAGGTCGCTTCGATCACCAGCGGCATGGGCTCGATCGGGAGCCATGCCAGCACCGGCGCTTATGCCTATCGGAGCTCCAAAGCGGCCCTCAACATGGTGATGGTGACCGCCGCCAACGAGCTCCGCTCCCGCGGCATCTCGGTCGCGGTGATCTCGCCCGGCTGGGTCAAGACCGACATGGGCGGCACCGGCGCGCCGCTCGACGTGAAGCAGAGTGCCGCCGGCATCCGCAAGGTGATTGACAAGCTCAACGTCGGGATCAGCGGCACCTTCTTCAATTACAGCGGGGAAACCCTGCCGTGGTAGCGCCACTCGAGTTCTACTTCGATTTCTCCTCGCCCTACGGCTATCTCGCCGCCTATCGGATCGACGACATCGCGGCGGAGTTCGGCCGCGATGTCACCTGGCGCCCCTATCTGCTCGGCGTCGTCTTCAAGAGCAGCGGTCAGAGCCCGCTGGTCTCGCAGCCGATGCGCGGGCCTTATCATGTTCGGGACATGGAGCGTACCGCGCGCCGGATGAAGGTGCCGATCGTGCTGCCGGAAGGATTTCCGATGGCGACCCAGGCGGCGGGCCGCGCCTTCTACTGGCTGGATAGCAAGGATCCGGGGAAGGCGCGCGATCTCGCCAAGGCGCTCTATCGCGCCGCTTTCGCGCAAGGCCGCAACATCACGCCGCGCGAGGTGGTGGCCGACGTCGCGGCGGAGATCGGGCTCGACCGCGATGCGGTGCTGGCGGCGATCGAGGATCCGGCGGCCAAGGAGCGGCTGCGCGCCGAGACCGAGAAGGCGATCGCCCGCGGGATCTTCGGCTCGCCCTTCTTCATCGTCGACGGCGAGCCGTTCTGGGGCAATGATCGGCTCGACGACGTGCGGGAATGGCTGAAGACAGGCGGCTGGTGAGGCAGGGAATGGACGCGACTCTTTCTAAGGACATCATTGCGGCGGTCGATGCCGGTTTCGACGACCAGGTGAAGCTGACCGCGGACCTGACCGCCTTCCCGTCGCTGCGCGGCCAGGAGGCGACGGCGCAGGACTTCATGGCCGATCAATACCGCCGCCGCAATCTGCCGGTGGATCGCTGGAAGATCGACGTCGCGGACATCGAGCACCTGCCCGGCTTCTCGCCAGTGGCCATCTCCTATGAAAACGCCTTCAACGTGGTCGGTGTGCACCGGCCGAAGGAGGCCAAGGGCCGCTCGCTCATCGTCAACGGCCATATCGACGTGGTGCCGACCGGCCCGCTCGACCTCTGGACCCACCCGCCGTTCGCGCCGCGGGTCGAGAACGGCTGGCTCTATGGTCGCGGCTCCGGCGACATGAAAGCCGGCCTGATCGCCGGGCTCGCCGCCTTCGATGCGCTGGACAAGCTGGGCTATCGGCCGGCGGCGGACGTCTATCTCCAGTCGGTGATCGAGGAGGAATGCACCGGCAACGGCGCGCTCGCCTGCCTGCAGCGCGGCTATCGTGCCGATGCGGCGCTCATTCCGGAACCGTCCGAAACCGAGCTCGACATCGCCCAATTGGGTGTCATGTGGTTCCAGGTGAAGGTGCGCGGCCGGCCGACCCATGTCGGTCATGCGGGCCGCGGTGTCAACGCGATCGAGAGCTGCTTCCCGATCGTCGCGGCGCTCCACAAGCTGGAAGCCGAGTGGAACGCGCACCCGCATGCACTCTGGGGCGATCATCCGCATCCGGTGAACTTCGTGCTGTCGCGGATCGAGGGCGGCGATTGGACCTCATCGGTCCCGGCCTGGTGCACCTTCGACATGCGGATCTCCTTCTATCCGGGTCAGTCGCTGGAATCGGTGCGCAAGGCGGTCGAGGCAACGGTGCGCGAGGCCGCCCGCAACGACGGCTTCCTCGCCAACAACCCGCCGGAAGTCGTCTACCACGGCTTCCAGGCCGAGCCCTATATCCTCGAAGGCGCCGAAGCGCCGCGCTCTGTGCTGGAAGAAACCCACCAGCTCGCCTTCGGTGAGAAGCTTGGGACGCACGCAATCACCGCGACCACCGATGCGCGCTTCTTCGGGCTCTATGCCGGCATCCCGGCCCTGGTCTACGGGCCGTCGGCCGAGGATTATCACGGCTTCGACGAGCGGGTGAATCTCGACTCGGTCCGCAAGGTGACGCGCAGCATGGCGCTGTTCATGGCGGAATGGTGCGGCCTCGAGAAGCGCGCGGCCTGACATGATCGAGACGAAGGAACTCTGGTCGATCCGCATCGACTTCGCGCTGAAGCCGGATGACGCGCTGCGCCTGCAGATCGAATCCGTGATGGAGGAGCTCGGCACTGCGCTGTCCAGCTTCGAGGAAGGCAAGGGCTGGCGGATGGAGACCATCGCCGAGGCCAAGCCCCGTGCGGCGGCGGTGCGCGCGGCGCTGAAGCCGTTCGGAATCTCTGCGGCGATCGACAAGGTGCCGCAGAAGAACTGGGTGCTGGAGAGCCGCAAGGGCCTGCCGCCGCTGAAGGCCGGCCCGTTCTTCATCCACGGCGAGCATGACCGCGACAAGCGGCCGAAGCGGGGCATCGCGCTGGAGATCGACGCCGGCATGGCCTTCGGCACCGGGCGGCACGAGACCACGATGGGTTGCCTCAAAGCGCTGCTGCGGCTGAAGAAGACCTTGAAGGCCAAGCGCATCCTCGACGTCGGCACCGGCACCGGCATCCTGGCCTTCGCGGCCTGGCATCTCTGGGGGCAACCGGTGATCGCCGGCGACAACGACAAGGACGCGGTGCGGGTCGCCCGGGAGAACGCGGCGATCAACGGGCTGAAGAAACATGTGCGCGTCGTCATGTCCGACGGCTACAAGGCGAAGGTCATCCGCGACCATGCGCCCTACGATCTCATAACCGCCAACATCCTGGCCAATCCGCTGATCATGCTGGCGCCCGACCTCGCGCGCAACCTGGCGCGCAACGGACGGGCGGTGTTGTCGGGCCTGATGAACGACCAGGCGAAGGATGTGCTCGAGGCTCATCGCGCGGTCGGGCTGGAGCTCGACTTCCGCCTGCGGCTTGGCCAGTGGTCGGTGCTGGTCCTCAAGCGAACCAGGAAATAGATGCCGGTCTTCGTCATCGCGCCGCTCAGCTTGCAGCCGGCCGATGCCGAGCGGGTGGCGCTGCTGCGCAAGAGCTACGATCCGAATGCCGCGGTCGTGCCACCGCATGTGACCATGGTCTATGGCGTCGATGACGGGCTCGAGAGCGAGGCCTTGCGCTGGGCGCGGATCCAGGCCGGGGCCTTTGCGGCCGCTTCGCTGCGCTTCACCTTTGCGACGGTGGCGCGGGACGACGAGAAATCCGCCAGGTATCTGTTCCTGATGC
>JAYSFH010000403.1:0-4169 GCA_041913405.1 Dongia sp.
CATTCAAAGAATCGGTGGCGACGCTCAGACGAGTCACGCAGCCGCCTCCGCACCAATGACGGTCTTGCTCTCGATGCGCCCGACGAAATCTTCGGCAAGACGGCGCAGCGAGCGCATGCCGTCGGCAAGTCTAGGGTTTTCGGCCGCCATCGCATGGGGATCGACGAGAATGCCGAGATAAGCCTCATGAAACTGTAGCGCGGCCGAGACCCGCCGCGAGCGCGTGGCGACCACCGCCCAGATCCAGTCAATCCGAGCGGCGCGCTCTCCTCGCCCGATCGCCTTCATGAATTGAAGGAACATCGGGAACGTCTGCGGCGCGTGCGGCCGCACCAACCTCATATCCTCGTGGAGATATTTTTCGACGTTGATCCAGTCGTAGACCCGGTCGACATAGCCAGGCTCGCCCATGCGGTTGGCAATCTCGACCGCCTTATCTTTTCTAGTGACGCCTGGAATCGCAGGGAGGGCATCGCGAATCGTTTCGTGGTAGCTGCGCAGCCCGGTCGCGGCCGTTGCCCGAATGTCCAAGAGGCCGCGTGCCCCTTCAATGAAGGCTTCGCCGAGGACGACGATCTCATCACCTTCGCTGATCTGATCGGCGCGGCCCTTCTGGAACGGATTAGCCGGATCGTCCCAGTCACAGACAACCAGGTCGCTGCCCGGCCGCGCTTTGATCTCATAGTTGTTGCTAGTCTTGAGAACAATGACCTGCGGACTCCCCTTGGTCCCCAAATCGAGCTCGGTCGACAAGGGCACGAATTCGACATCTTCCTCGGGGGGGTCATCCCACCTCACGGGAGTCCGAGTGGCATCGCGCCGCGCGACCTCCGCCGAAGCTTCTTCCCCCAGCGTGGCGAGGCGTTTCTGGACCGCAGAACCGAACGCTGTGAAGCGAGAAAGCCGTTTGGCATCGCCGGCGATATTCCTCAATAGATCGAGATCGCCGATCACAATGACTTCGCGCGGCAGCCAAGGAAGCGCCATGAGCCGCGTCGCATCCGCTCGTTTCGGCCCCACAAGCACCAGCCAGTTGATCTGGTTGCGGAAGGTCCGAGGATCGTTACCACCCCCTTCGCGGAGCAGGGCTTCAGTGCTTGGATAATCCATGGCGATCAACATTTCCTGGTCCAGGCGCCTCTTGAAGCGCTCGCCGATCGGCGAGGCCGACAGGCGCATCCGTGCGAAGTCCAGCGCGGTGCCGTCGCGCATAGTGAGCAGGACTTTCGACGACTTCCCCATCAGTTCGTCCAGGACGGTCTCCAGGACGGATCCCATAGGCGTCGTCATCTCGTATTGATCGAGAAACTCTCCGGCAATTTGGCGGAGCGATTTGATGTCCTCGGGATAACCTTGGGCGAGCGCCAGGGCAGGGTTCTCAAGGTCGCCAAAGAGGGTCTGGGGCCGATAGCCGCGCATGACTTGCATCGCCACTTCAATGCCGTCCTGCTCGGTCACAAAATCGTCCAGGAGTTGGATGCCGCCGGGCGCGTTTGCGCATCGGCGGATCACAGATTTCACCGAGCGAAGCAACCGGGCAGAGTGGTCGTCCTCTATCGCCAGCGCGCGCGCATGAAGAACGTTCAACGCGCTCAGGACCTCGCCACCGATCCCGCCGAAGCCGACGGCCCGAATATGTGGGCATCCCTCGATTGCGAGCGGCGCGGCATTGGTCGCCGCCACGATGGACCCTTGTTCGCAATAGAGTGCCGGTTGAGCGATCTGAGCCTGCCCCTTCTTCGACATCTCGCCATTGGCGTCATGCATAGCGAGCAGGTCGCGGGCGAAGATGGTGTGGCAAGGACGGGCACACGGCCGAACGACCGCCTGACCGTAGCCAGAACGTCGGCGTATTTTTTCTGCCAAGCGTCACCCAGCCCTCGCGTAGCCCGGCTTGTGGCATCCACCAGAACGGCGTGCACGGGCGCCAGAGACTTGTTCAAAGCTCGGCTCGGCCGCGCACTGCGATGGAGTCCGAGCAGCATGTAATGCGCCGTTTTGAGGTCATCGGGCGAGCCGGAGCTGAGGTTCGGGAGTTGCGTAAAGCGCCGCGTGCGATGCAACAGACCAAGCGGTGTCGCAGAGCCGTCCGTTAGCACCGCTTGGGGCGAGAGCTCCGTCAGCGTCGGATGCGCGTATTCGGGGATTTTTCTCTTCGGCCGCCCACGTAGCCCCTTGACCTCGCCATCCAAGTCTTTCACCCGGATCAGGGCGCGATGTAAGTCTGCCAGCGGCGCCGAATGGATCTTGCTGCTAACGCGGTTCTGGTTGATGTGGCGCAGGTTGGTCTTGAGAACCCAGGTCTTGTCGACGAGGACGCTGGATTGCGCCAAGCGAGTGGGCCGGACCCACGGATAAAACAGGGTGCGAAGTGGTAACGGTTCTTCAGCGCCCTGCGCATCTTCACCTGGCAGCGAGAGCAACGTCTGGACGGCCAAGGAATGCAGGATGGCGATATTCGGCGGCGCATAGGGCCAACAGAGAACCACTTCGGACTGATCGGTGCGCTGCACCCGCAGCAACGCTTCAACCAAGTCCGGAACGGGAGGCCGAGGCGCGGCGCGTTCGTCGATACGATCCGCCTGGATGAGCGGAAGGCTCTTCGTCACCATGATGATATCTTCAGCCGCCGGAACCGAGCGCCCTTCGGGTTGAACAATTGGGTCAACGGGCTTGGCAGGCTTCGGCTTAGCGCTGACCTGCTTCATCTTTTCGATCAGCGCCCGCTTTTGCTCCGCCAGCTCCTGGTCGCGTCGCTGCATTTTGTTCAAGTCGGTATCGTGACGATGGAGCGGCGACGGAGCCGACGGGCGTTTCATTACCGCACCGCCCTGACCTGCGGCAGCGTCGACGACTTTTGGTAGGCGAGCTCGACCGCCTGCTCGAGATCATCTGCAACGCGTAGCATCTCCAGAAGATGTTCGGGCTTGGGCAACGGCAGGTCGCGCAAAGACGACACCGACACACTGGCCGTGCCGGCAATGCGGCGGTATCGGGTATCAACGGCCGCACTGTTTAGCAGCCGGCACACAAGATCGAGGCGGGCCCCCTGCTTCGGTAAAACGAGGATCGTGTGATTCTCGCTGGCGAACCCGCCAAAGGTATCGATGACCGTGGAGGGAACGATCGCAGCGAGCAGACGGCGACGCTGCTTGTTGTTGGTCGTGCGTTGAAGAGCGACGGCCGAAGTCTTGATGACGCCCGTGCTTTCGCCCTCGAAGGACACTAGATCGACCTTCGATCCGTCCTTCGACGCCGGCCAGCACCATCGTCCAGCGCTGATGTTCTTCGCCCACAGCAACGGATACTGGGTCTCAGTCGCTTTCGGCCGTTTCTTGTTGAGGCGGGCCTTTTCGCGGTTCCACACGAAGTAGCCAGCCTTGATCTCGACATTGTAGTCCGCGAGCCGACCGGGACAGGAGACGAAGGCGACGTCGTCGTGTTCCCCCAATCCGCCCGGCAGAATCCAGGCGGACCCGAACTCATTGTCGGCCGATCGCGCGGTGCCGATCTCCTTAGGACGCCAGCCGCGCCCGATCCGGCCGCATGAGACGAAGAATAAGGAGCGATTGGTCCGCGGCTCGGATCGCTTGCGGAAGATAGCTGTCACCGCGTCCTGTTGGACATTGAAAAAGACGTTGTCGCGATCTAGGACGTCGAGGCGGATCACATCAGTCGATCGCCGTATCTCTTCGCGCATCTTGGAGAACAGGGGCCCGGCGATGTAGCTCGCCGGTGAAATCAGCGCGATCAGACCGCCCGGTCGCACAAGGCGCAGCGCAAGTGCGACGAAAAGCGCATACTTGTTGACGTGCCCAGGATCGCAGATTGCGTTCCATTTTTCCGTGTCAAGATGAGCGCCGCCGAGGAGCCGTCCGAACGGCGGATTCATGAATACTGCGTCGTAGAGCTCGGCGCCGCGCGTCTGCAGCGCGTTGCCGACGAGGATGGTCTTTAAGGCGCCGGATTGCTCATAGGCGCCCGTAAGGGTATGGGAAAGATGGATTTCGGCCAGCGCCGCGAGGTTCTTGTCAATTTCGATGCCACGCAAACGATTTCGAACGTTGTCCGGCGTGCATCCCTCGGCGATCATTCGACCGGCGAGACTAGCGACGAATGCAGCGCCGCCCGCCGCCGGGTCTAGTGCAGTATGTTTCCTGAGATCAAAG
>JAYSFH010000404.1:0-3925 GCA_041913405.1 Dongia sp.
TTCCGCCGCGGCACGGCCGGCCGAGAGCTCGTTGAAACGCATCACCTGGTGGACCGGGATGTCGTCCCCTATCCGCACGAAGTATTTCTTGCCCTGGTGCTCCACCAGGAAGTTGGCGTTGGTGATGCCGCCCTTGATCCGGACCGGCACGACCGGTTCCAGCCAGCATTTCAGGCGGCGCACCACATCCTCGGCGGCCAGCACGATCGCGTCCCCTGCCCTTAGCTTCCTTGGCGGACCATGCCATGGCGCCCGGACCAGGGCAACATCATATCATCGCAGCTTGTGGATTCTCTGTGGATTTGGTGCGGAAACGCACAAAGTCGGCTTGGGTTCAAAGCTCTGTTAGGCTCCTTATATGAAGTCCATGAAGCTCCCCCACCGTCTCGAAATCCTCCAGAGCCGGCGCCGCGAGATCGGCCTGATCCTGGCCTTCGCCCTCGTCGCCGGTCTGATCTTGGGCTTCGTCGCCCTGGCGGATGAAGTCTTCGAAGGCGATACCGATCACTTCGACCGGATGGTCGCCGCCTTGATGCAGGGCAGCGGCGCAGGCTACGACCCGATCGGCCCCATTTGGGCGGAAGAGCTGGCGCGCGACGTCACCGCGCTCGGCTCTTACGCCTTCCTCGGATTCCTGACCTTCGGCATCATCGGCTATTTCCTGCTGACCGATCGCAGGCCGCGCGCGGTGCTGGTCGCGGTCTCGGTGATCGGGGGGCTTGTCATCAGCAACGCGTTGAAGTCGCTGTTCGACCGCCCGCGGCCGGACATTCCGACCGACGTGCATGTCTTCAGCGCCAGCTTCCCCAGCGGCCATGCGATGCTCTCGGCGGTCACCTTCCTCACCCTCGGCGCCCTGCTCGCCCAAGGCAGCGCCGATACGCGGGTGAAGGCCTATATCGCCCTGCTCGCGATCGTCCTCACCGTCGCGGTCGGCACCACCCGGGTCTATCTCGGCGTGCACCACGCAACCGACGTGCTCGCCGGCTGGTGCGTCGGCAGTGCCTGGGCCCTGCTCTGCTGGACCGTGGCGCGCTGGCTGCAGCCGCGCGACGCCGCTTAAGGCTGGGCAGATGCCAAAATCCCTGTGAGAATGCGCGCGGTCACCCGCATCGCAGAGTTCGAACCATGCCTGCCGATCTGCCCATTCAGGACTTCTCCGTCCTGTTGCAGCCGCTCCAGCTTCGACACCTGACCTTGCGCAACCGCGTGGTCTTCGGCGCGCATACCGCGAACATGGCGACCGACGGACTGCCCGGCGACCGGCACCTCGGCTATTACCGGGAACGCGCGATCGGCGGCGCGGCGATGATCGTGGTCGAGCCGATCCCCGTCCACCCGACCGCCGTGCTGACCCGGGGCAACTTCCGCGCCGACGACGATTCGGTGGTGCCGCATTTCCGGCGCATCACCGATGCCGTTCATGCCGAGGGCGCGCACATCCTGCAGCAGCTCTATCATGTCGGCGCGCATGGCGACTGGGACAATTCCTATCGCGCCAGCTGGTCGCCCTCGGGCCTGGCGTCGATGCATGATTCCGACGGCAGCCACGCGATGACGGAAGCCGAGATCGAAGAAATCATTGCCAGCTTCGCGCGCTGCGCCAGGCGCGCCAAGGATGCCGGCTTCGACGGCTGCGAGCTGATGGCGGCCTACAACGCACTGATCGAGCAATTTTGGTCGCCCTACAGCAACCGGCGCGACGACAAATACGGCGGCAGCTTCGAGAACCGCATGCGCTTCTCCGCCGAATTGCTGGCCGCGATGCGCAAGGCCTGCGGCGAGGACTTCGTCATCGGCTTGGCGATCAGCATCGATCCCACGCGGCCCGATGTCGCCTCCGCCGAAAGCCAGATGGCGGCGATCGCCTGGCACGACCAGCGCGCTTTGTTCGACTACGTCACTGTCGGCAGCGGCAGCTATTTCGACTTCACCACCATCATTCCGCCCTTCCTCTACGGCGAGAAGCTGACCGAGCCGGTGACCGCCGAGATCAAGCGCAACGTGAAACATATCCGCGTGCAGTCGGAGAGCCATATCCGCACGCCGGAAAATGCCGTGGGCCTGCTGAAGGCCGGCCATGCCGACACGGTCAGCATCGTGCGCGGCCAGATCGCCGATCCGCATTGGGTCTCCAAGGTGAAAGCGAGCGCACCCGAGCGCATCCGCCGCTGCATCTCCTGCAACCAGATGTGCTGGGGCCGGCGGCATCGCGACTACTGGATTTCCTGCCTGGTCAATCCTTCCGCCGGGCGAGAGTTTCAGTGGGGCGGCGACCGCTTCACCAGGTCGGCGAAGCAGCAGCATGTGCTGGTGGTCGGCGGCGGTCCGGCCGGGCTCGAGGCCGCGCGCGCCTCGGCCGAGCGCGGCCATCGCATCACCCTCATGGAGGCCTCCGACAAGCTCGGTGGGCAGTTCCGCCTCGCCGGCATGCAGCCGCGCCGGGCGCAGATCCTCGACCTGCTCGACTGGTACGAAAGCGAGTTGAAGCGGCTCGGCGTCGCGGTGCAGTTCGGCGCACTGGCCGATGCCGACAGCATCGCCGCGGTCGGCGCGGATCGCGTCTTGCTCTGCACCGGCTCGCGGCCGGTGGAAGCGCCGCAGCAGCGCTATTGGCCGAAGCCCGCCAACGAGACCGGCCTCGCCGGTCCGCGGGTCTGGCCGGTCGAGGCCATCATGGGCCGCGAGGCCAATCCGGGTGCGCGCGTCATCCTGCTGGACGAAGGCGGCAGCTGGCGCGGCGCAGGCACCGCCTGGCAGCTGGCCGAGAAGGGCCACCAGGTCACCATCGTCACGCCGGATTCGCTGGTCGGCCGCGACCTGGTGCGCACCGCCGCCGACGGGCCGTTGCGTTCAAGGCTGAAGAAGCTCGGCGTGGTCTTCCATGTGGAATCGGCGATCGCCGGCTGGGCCAACGGCCGCGCGCGGATCCGCAGCCTGCTCGACGACAGCGAGACCGAGATCGAGGCGGATGACTTGGTGCTGGCCCTGACCAACCAGCCCAACAACGAGCTTGCCGACGAACTCCGCGCCGCCGGGATCGGTTTCACCGCGATCGGCGATTGCGTCTCGGCGCGGCACGCCCCGGCGGCGATCTATGAAGGCCGCGAGGCTGCCCTCGCGCTCTGACTATTGGCGCTGCAGGGTATAGACCGCGTTGTCGAGCGCGAACATCGCGGTGTCCTTGTCTTCGCCGAAGCTGAAATCGACCGCGAACTCGCAGCCGGTCATCACCGTGCGGTATTGCTTGCCGGTGAAGCCCACCTTCTCCGCCAGTTTCTGCGGATCATTCGCGGCATTCTGCGACTGCATCTCGCCGAAGGCGCCCTGGAACAGCATGTCCGGGCCGCCTTCCATCACCTCGTATTTCGGGCCCTTGCAGGGAAAGCCACCCGGGCCTTCGATCGCGTCGGACTTGATGGTGATGGTCTGGCCGACCAGCGATTTCATCTCGTCCGGGAAGAGCTCGGCATCGGACTTGATCCAGGGTCCCGGCGCTGCGCCGGTGATCTTCCACGCACCCAGGTAGAAGGCATCCTCCGCCTTCGCGCCCGAGAGTGACGTCGCGCACAGCAGCGCCGCGAGGGCGGCACCGCGAAGAAGCTGGTTCATGGTCTTGGCTTTCCCGATGAGTGGCTCTTGATCAAGCTAGTGCGTCGCAGCGATCGGGCGCAAGGTTCGATCGATTGCTCAGCAGGGCGGCTGGCCGTTGCCGCCGCAGCCGTTGGGATAGAAGGTCGGCGCGCCGCTGCCGTCCGGCTCCAGCGGCACCTGGTAGACCCAGGGCTTGCCGTTGCCGGGACTTGGGTTGCCGCCGCCGGGATTGCCATGGCCGCCGCCGTTGTTCCCACCGCCATGATGACTGCCGCCGGTCCAGCCCCCATCGTTCCAGTGGCCGTCATTCCAGTTGCCGTCATGGCCATCG
>JAYSFH010000404.1:3935-4156 GCA_041913405.1 Dongia sp.
GTTCTTCCAATAGGCATGGCGGCGGCCGAAGAAGCGATAGCTCCAGCCGTAATTGGGACCGTTGCGGCTCCAGCAGATGTTGCGGCGGCGATCGCATTTGATGCCGTAATAGGGCGAGAAGACCGGCCCGCCATAGACATCGCGTTCGTCGCCATAGGCATAGACACCGCCCATCACCGGCGAGCCCGGGAGGTAGGGCGTGTCGTAGTCGACCGCGCTAT
>JAYSFH010000405.1:0-4149 GCA_041913405.1 Dongia sp.
GACCATCGCGTCGGTCGCGGAAGACCGCAGCATCGCCCGCATGGAAGCCGCGCCGATGCCGACCTACCAGCCGGCGCCGATCGTCGCGCATGCTCCGGCGGCACCGATCGTGGCCCAGGCTGCCGCGCCGCGTCCGATGATGACGCCGCAGCCCCAGGCGTCGATGGGGATGACCACCCAGAGCATCGGTGCGACCGCGCTGCAGGCGCAGCCGGCCCGTCCGCCGCTGGTGAAGGACGAGATGGCGCATCTGCAGCGGGCGACCACGGTCGCGCGTCCGGCCGAGCGTCCGATCGACGACCGCCCGTTCATCGCCCCGCAGGCGATGGAAGCCGGTCGCGGTCAGGCGCAGCAAGGTGAGCCGGCCCGTCGCAGCGCGAGCCTCTTTGAGAAGATGACCTCGCGCCTCACGGGCCATCCCTTGGCCGGCCAGTCCATGCCGGCGCAGCCGGCGGCCCAGCCGTCCCGGGTGCAGGCCCAGGCTCCGGCGCAGGCGCCGCGGGTCCAGGTGCGTGAGCCGCAGCGCGTCGAGCCGCGGGTCGATGCGCCGGCGGCGCAGCCGATGCTGAATCTCGACCCGAGCGACCGCATCGCGGCGCCGCGGGCCGAGGAGGATCTGCTGGACATCCCGGCGTTCCTGCGCCGGCAAGCGAACTAACGGTCGTTCGACCGCTCTACCCCGGGAGCTTGCTCCCGGGTCTAGGTGCCTCCTAAAACTCGCCCGGCGTGCGGTTCCGCATGCCGGGCGTTTCTTTTCCGGAGGATGCGCGTCAGCGAAGTCTCAGAGAAAACCTGAAGCGCGGGCCGGGGACTCGGATAGTGCGTGCGCGGCAAATTCCAGCGCGACGCGGACGGCAGAGCGCGAGACTGGACCGCCAAGACAGACGCGAACCGCCTCCGGAAGAGGGCCGTCCGTCCCGAACACGTCACTCGCCACCACCCCGAGGCCACATGAAGCCATGTGTCCGACGAACGCCGATCGGCTCCAGCGTGGCGGCAAGGTCAGCCAGAAATGGAAGGCCGCCGGGTCGGTGGTGACGAGTTCGTGCGGCAGAACCGAGGATACCAGGTTCTGCCGTTCGCGTGACTCCGCCCGCACGGCTCTCAGCACCGCGTCCGCGGTGCCGTCGCTGATCCAACGCGTTGCGAGCGCTGCCGTGATCGGCGAGACCATCACGCTGGCGGTCCGGACCGCGGATGTGAAGCTCCAGCCGGAGCGTGCATCGGGCACGATGACGTAGGCAATTCGCAGTCCCGCGCCCAGGCATTTCGACAGACTCGCAATGTGCCAGGTGATATCGGGAGCTATCGTGGCGAACGCCGGCGCTGCCTCGACGGGGATTATCCCGTAAGCATCGTCTTCGATGATGGGAATGCCATTGGTTCCAGCGATCGCGGCGATCTCCCTGCGGCGCGCGATCGGCATGGTTCGCGTCGTCGGATTGCACAGGGTGGGATTCAGATAGAGCGCGATCGGCTTGTGGCGGTCGCATGCCGCCTTGAACGCGTCGGGCAAGAGTCCGTTCTCATCCGTGGGCACCCCGACCACCTGGATGTTGAGCTGCTCGGCGATCGCCTTGATGCCGGGATAGGTGAGGGGCTCGGTCAGGATGACGCCACCTTCCTTTTTCGAAAGGATCGTCATCGCTGCCAGCA
Source organism: Dongia sp. (assembly GCA_041913405.1). GTDB lineage: Bacteria > Pseudomonadota > Alphaproteobacteria > Dongiales > Dongiaceae > Dongia. The sequence goes on from JAYSFH010000405.1 coordinate 1,657, forward strand.
ACGCGGAGTGGGCACCCGGGACGACGAAGACCCGGTCTGCTCCCGCGGTGACCCCGCGCCGGCCCACCCAGTCAACGGCAGCCTGCTTGTCGGCTTCGGTGCCGCCAAAGCGCTGGTAGCGGAGCGCGCGCGCCAGATCCTGGGTTACCGCCTCGAAGCCGGCGTTGAGCCGGGCTGAGAGGGCCGCGTCGTCGGGCTCGGGCGGCATATTCATCGAGTAGTCGCCGGCCTTCCTCGCACATGTTCCGGAACCTCATTCCGGCGCTGGCGGATCGCCGGGCTCACCCTGCGCCCGACCGCGCTGCTGATCTTCGGTCACGCCCGCAACGGCACGCCGCTGATGCAGGCGGCGCAGACCGCCGGCATCGACCTGCCGCTCAAGGTGCTCGTCTGGCAGGATTCCGACGACGTGGTTTGGCTGGGTTTCAACGAACCCGCCTGGATCGCGGAGCGGCACGGCCTGGCGCCGGATGGTGTCCCCGCGGTCCAGGCAATGCATGCCGCGCTGAACGGGATAGGGCACGCGGCCGCCGGCACGGCCGAGAATCCAGCCTGACGGCTTCGGCTATAAAATGGAGAACGGCTCGCATGGGTAAGCTCGAAGGTAAGGTCGCCGTGATCACCGGCGCCAACAGCGGCATCGGCTTGGCGACGGCCCGCCTCTTTGTCCAGGAGGGCGCCAGCGTGTTCATGACCGGCCGGCGGCAGCGGGAGCTCGACGACGCGGTCAAGTCGGTCGGGAAAGGCGCGCGTGGCGTGCCGAGTGACGTGGCGAATCTCGCCGACCTCGACCGGCTGTACGCGATCGTGCGGGACGAGGCGGGCCGCATCGACATCCTGTTCGCCAACGCCGGCGGCGGAACGCTGGCGCCGCTCGGCTCGATCACCGAAGATCATTTCGACGGCATCTTCGCGACCAACGTCAAAGGCACCCTGTTCACGGTGCAGAAGGCGCTGCCATTGATGAAGGACGGCGGTTCGATCATTCTGACCGGATCCACCACCGGGACGGTCGGCACGCCCGCCTTCAGCGTCTACAGCGCCAGCAAGGCGGCGGTGCGCAACTTCGCCCGATCCTGGATCCTGGATCTCGCGCCGCGCAAGATCAGGGTCAACGTGCTCGTGCCCGGCGCAACCGCCACGCCGGGGCTGCATGGACTCGCCCCCAACGAAGACGTCCGCCAGGCGATGCGCGATTCCCTGGTCGCCGGGATTCCGCTCGGACGGATGGGCGAGCCCGAAGAGACCGCGCGCGCCGCGCTCTTCCTCGCCTCGGAGGACAGCAGCTTCGTCAACGGAAGCGAGCTGTTCGTCGATGGCGGATCGGCCCAGATCTGAGCGAGGTCTGAGCGCGAGGCGCCCCGATGCCGGACAATCCCCGAGCGACGACGTTTACCGGTGGCAGGACCGGAAGCATGTCCGTGTTGTCCCAGGACACGTTGTCGGGCGAGCCCATCGCCCGCGTCGATGCGGTCGAGATGCTGGCGGGCATCGGGTTCGATCTGCCGGCCGATACGCGCTGGTCCTTCCATGGCGTCACATCGAACGACCGCTACACGACACGCTCGGAAAAGACCGAGCTGGTCGGCAAGCAAGTGCCGATCGGACGACCCGATTCAAGCCGGGCGGCGCTGATCCTGCTGCGCAAGAGCGCCGAATGGTGGGCGCTGACCCAGGACGAGCGCCGGGCGATCCTCGAAGAGGACTCACACCACATCGCCATCGGCATGCGCTATCTCCCGGCGGTGTCGCGACGCCTGCTCCACTGCAGGGATCTTGGCGCCGAGGCACCCTTCGACTTTATCGGCTTCCTCGATTTCGCGCCTGAAAGCGAGGCAGCGTTCGACCGGATGCTGGCGCAGCTCCGCGTCACGAAGGAATGGTCCTACATGGAGCGCGAGATCGATATCCGTCTGACCAAGAGCGCCTGACCAAGGACGCTTGATCAATGCTGCCTGACCGAGGAGCACATCGATGAAAGCAGTGACAGTCGGCCTGGTCGCCGTGGCCGCCGCGGGCTTGTCGAGGGCAGCGGTCGGGCAGAGTGCCCAGGACTATCTTGGGCCGGCAGCGGTTGTTCCGCTCCAGGCCGAGCAGCCGGCGCCGAGGCTCGTAGTCGATCCGCCGCAGGCGCAGGCCCTGGGGCACGGTCTGGTCGTCATCCAGTACCGCGCCGAGAACCTGCGGATCGTGCCGGTCTATGGTCCCGATGCGCTCGATGTCTCGCCGCGGATCGGGCACCTCCACATTACCTTGGACGACGCGCCCTGGCACTGGGTCGATGCGAGTGGCGAGCCGATCATCGTCCAGTACCTGCCGCCGGGATCTCACAAGATTCTGGTCGAGCTGGCCAATGCCAACCACAAGGTCCTCGACCGCCATGTTGTGCGCTTCGTCATCCCGCCGAAGTGACGCTTCGACCCTGCCGCAGTGGAGATGGTGCATGAGTGCGATTTGCGAGATCTGCCGGTTCCATCCCGCAACACGGCGGGT
>JAYSFH010000406.1:0-4146 GCA_041913405.1 Dongia sp.
GACCCGGGTGAACGCCGCCGGCATCGCGCCGATCATCGCCGTGCCGACCACTTCGGGCACCGGATCGGAAGTCGGCCGCGCCTCGGTCATCACCGATGAATCCACGCATGTGAAGAAGATCATCTTCCACCCGAAGATGCTGCCCGCGATCGTGATCGACGATCCGGAGCTGACCGTGGGCCTGCCGCCCCATATCACTGCGGCGACCGGCATGGATGCGCTCTCGCATTGCCTCGAGGCCTACTGCGCACCGGGCTATCACCCGCTGGCGGACGGCATCGCTCTCGAAGGCATGCGCCTCGTCGCCGAGAACCTTCCGGCGGCGGTAAAGGACGGCAAGAACCTGGTTGCCCGCGCCAACATGATGGCGGCGGCCTCGATGGGCGCCACCGCTTTCCAGAAGGGCCTGGGCGGCATGCATGCGATCAGCCATCCGCTGGGCGCGCTCTACAACACCCACCATGGCCTCACCAATGCGGTGGTCATGCCCTATGTGCTCGACTTCAACCGCAAGGCCATCGACGAGCGAATGACCCGTCTCGCCCGCTTCCTCGGCCTGCCGAACCCCGGCTTCAAGGCGGTGATGGACTGGGTGCTGCAGCTCCGCAAGGAGATCGCGATCCCGCACACGCTCCGCGAGATCGGGGTCGACGACAAGCGCGTGGACGAGGTCGCCAAGGCCGCCGAAGCCGACCCCTCCGCCGGCGGCAACCCGATCAAGGTCGGCGCCGCCGAGCTCGGCAAGATCTTCGTCGCCGGACTGAACGGCAACCTGGCGGCATAAGCCTCTTCGCGCCGGTCGCGACTCTCGAGGGATCGCGACCGGCGCTTTGCTGGCTGGAACAAAAATGGTACGCAACGCCCTTCAGGAGAGCGGGTTGCCGATCTCCCGCAGCAGCTTGCGCAGGATCGCGGCGGGAAAGGCATCGACATCGGGCGTTGGCTGCACAAAGGCGTCGCGCCCGCCGATCACCTGGGTCCGGTAGTAGATCGGCAGCAGCTGCGAGCCCTTGGTGATCGGCAGGCCGTTGATGGTGATGCCCTGCGCCACGGCGCGGTCGCGCGCCTCCGAGGCCGTGCTGGTGACATTGTCGATGCCGTCGCCGGAGACGTCGATGACGCGACGCTTGGTGACGAAGGGCGGCGCCGTGAGCAAGCCGGCGGCAAAGTCGATCGCGATCGCGAGAGCGGTGCCGCCAGCCTGCCATTCCCGCTGCGCACCGGCGATCGTGGCGGCGGCGGCTTCGAGATCCGCCTGGGTCGCGAGCAGCTGCCAGGGCATGGCGATCGACTGCGATTGCGCGCCCGACCACAGGACCAGGGTCAGCGCGATGCAATGCTCCCGGCCGGCGGCGATGGCGTCATGCACGGCCGGATGCCGGAGCGCCGCGGCGATGCCTTCCATCTGAATCCGGAACTCGACCGGATTGACGCTGCTCGAGCAATCGACCGCCAGCACCAAAGCGAGGTCGACTTTCTGCGAAGGGTCCGGCGCGGCCATGCCGGATCATAGCACGGCGGGTATGACCACTCGATCACGGCGGAACGGCGGCTCTTCCGGAAGGTCTTCAGCCGTCGCCTGGTCGCCGTCGATCCGCCTTGCCGTGCGGTGGCCGTCATAGACAGCATGGGCGATCAGGCCCGGTGCCTTGCAGTCGCCGATCCGCTGGATGCCGGCAATGCCGGCGGCGGCATTCGCGGCGGCGTCGGATTGCAGTTCCTGCCAGAGCGCATCGTCTGGCTCGCGCGAGGTCACCGGCACGAAAGCGCCGCAGGGAAGTTCCCGCCGCTTGCCGGAGAAGACGCAGGAGAGCGTCGCTTGACCCTTGCGGACAGCCTCGACCGAATGGCTGACGACGATCGCGACGCCGACTTCGATCAGCCGCGCCTGGCTGCGCGCCTGTTCCATGGTGAAGCGGCTCCAGAAGCCGACCACGCCGGCGGTGGTCACATAGGTGACGGCATAGCCTTCGCGCGCCAGCAGCTCGGCCAGCACCGCCGCCATCAAATAGTGGTCGTCGTCGAAGACGATCACCGGCTTGCCCTTGTCGGCCGGACGCTTGCCCGCCATCAGGTCGTCGGGGGTGAGCGTGATCGCGAGATCGATGCCGGGATTGCCGGCGGGAAAGCTGTGCCCGGTCGCATCGGCGCGCCAATGGCTGCCGGTCGCGAGCAGGACATGGCGCGGCGACAGCTCGCGGATGTCGGCGGCCGAGAGGCGGCTCTCGCGGAAGATCTCGACGCTGCCGAACTTGGAGAGCTGGTATTGCCGGTAGTCGCGCACCCGCGCCCATTCGCCGAGACCCGGAAGCTTGCTCTCCAGACTCACGCGGCCGCCGAGATCGCGGCGCGCTTCCGCCAAGGTCACCCGGTGCCCGCGCTGCGCCAGGGTCAGCGCCGCCTCGAGTCCGGCCGGCCCGGCGCCGACCACCAGCACGCGCGCGCTCTGCTTGGCGTGCGGCATGCGGTCGGGATGCCAGTCGCGACGCCATTCCTCGCCCATGGTGGGATTCTGTGTGCAGCGGAGCGGCACGCCCTGGATGTCGCTGGCATAGCAGATGTTGCAGCCGATGCATTCGCGGATGTCGTCCGGCCGCCCATCGGCGATCTTCTTCGGCAGGAAGGGATCGGCGATCGAGGGCCGCGCGGCGCCGATCAGGTCGACGATGCCGCGTTTCAACTGGCTGAGCATGGTCTCCGGCGCGGTGAAGCGGCCGACGCTGACTACCGGCTTCTGCACGATGCCGCGGACATGGGCGATCAGCGGCTCCAGCGAGGCCTCCTTGATGAAGCGCGAGACCCCCATCTCCTGGGAATAGTCGGTGATGGTCACATCGAAGAGATCAGGGCCGTCCTTCAGGAGCTCGAACACGGCGCGACGCTCGCCGTCGGGATCGGTGCCCGGCGTTGCCTCGGCATCGACCTCAATGCGGATCGCGATCGCGCAACGGTCGCCGACCGCATCTTTTGTCTCGTCGATCAGTTCGCGGATGATGCGGATGCGGTTCTCGATCGACCCGCTGTAGCCGGCGATCGTGCGGTTGATGCGCGCGTCGAGGAATTGCGACAGCAGATAGGTATGGCTGGCATAGACATAGACCAGATCCGCACCCGCTTCCCTGGCCCGCAATGCGGCGGCGCGATGGGCGCGGCGATAGTCGCGAATGTCGGCAAGATCCATGCGCCGGGCCTGTAGCGGCGCCTTGTCGGCCGGGAGGCTGTTGGGGCCGATGGGAGTCTGCCGCGACAGCAGGTTGGCCGAGCGCAACCCGCCATGCCAGAGCTCGACGCCGCAGAGGCTGCCATGGCGATGCACGCCCTCGGCCAGCACGGCGAGATTGGCCACGTCGCCCTGGTCCCAGAGCGAGGCGAAGGGCGACGGATGATCGTCCGAGGTCGGGTGGATCGAGCAGTATTCGGTGCAGACCGTGCCCCAGCCGCCTTCGGCCTTGACCGCGCGCATGGCGGCCAGGGTCTGCGGCATCGTGTAGCCCATGCCGGTGCAATGCGGCACCTGGTAGAAGCGGTTGGGCGCGGTGACCGGACCGATCCGGAGTGGCGCGAAGAGCGGGTCGAAACGCGGGTCGCGGGGCATGGGCTTCCTTCACTGCGAGGCGGCCGGCATTATAGCCGCCCGGATCGGCCCGGCGACCATGCTCGGCATGCGCGCATTCGCGGAGCCGGGGACCCCTTGACGCCCCGGATACGGCTGGTATTGCATGATCCGCAAAACAAGCTTTCGGGGAGGATTTCCATGTCGACTTCGCGTCGTTCTCTGCTCGCCAGCGCGGGCTTCCTGCTGGGCGCTTTCGCCCTCGCCATGCCGGCCTTGGCCGAAGACGCCTTCGTCGCCGTCACCGCCATCGTCGAGCATCCGGCGCTGGACGCCGCCCGCGACGGCGTCCGCGACGAGCTCAAGGCCGCTGGCTATGAGGAAGGCAAGAACCTCAAGTTCATCTATGAGAGCGCCCAGGGCAATCCCGGCACGGCGGTGCAGATCGCACAGAAATTCGTCGGCGAGAGCCCGAGCGTGATCGTGCCGATCTCGACGCCGTCGGCCCAGGCGGTGATCGCCGCGACCACCGACATTCCGGTCGTGTTCACCGCCGTGACCGACCCGCTCGGCGCCAAGTTGATCGGCAACCT
>JAYSFH010000407.1:0-4146 GCA_041913405.1 Dongia sp.
ATCTATGCCTGGACCCGCGGCCTCTACTACCGCGGCAAGTTCGACGGCACGCCCGAGGTGCAGAAATTCGCCGAGACCCTGGAGAAGGTCTGCGTCGATACGGTCGAGAGCGGCTACATGACCAAGGACCTGGCGCTGCTGATCAGCCCCGACCAGAAGTGGCTGACCACCGTCCAGTTCCTCGACAAGCTGGACGAGAACCTGAAGAAAGCGATGGGGTGAGCCGCATGAACATCACCCCCCTTCTGATTTCAAGGCGCCTCTTTCTCGCCGCCGCGCTGATTGCCGGCGTCGTGGCGCCCGCTTCTGCACAGGACGCCAACACGCTCTACCTCGACTTCAAGGACGGGCGGGTGACGATCCAGCTCGACCCGGTCGCGGCGCCGAAGACCGTCGCGCATATCCAGGACCTGGTGCGCAAGGGCTTCTACACCAACACGCCGATCCACCGCGTCATTCCCGGCTTCATGGCGCAGATGGGCGACCCGACCGGCACCGGCGGCGGCCCCGGCTCCGGCACCACCGTCCCTGCCGAGTTCGGCCCGACCCCGTTCGAGCGCGGCACGGTCGGCCTGGCGCGGACCGAGGACCCCAACAGCGGCGACAGCCAGTTCTTCATCATGTTCGCGCCGAACGACTATTTGAACGGCAAGTACACCGCCTTCGGCAAGGTGACCGACGGCATGGACGTCGTGGACAAGATCAAGGCCGGCACCCGCGAGAACAACGGCGTGGTCGACGACCCCGACAAGCTCCTGAAGGCGACGCTCGGCGATATGCCGTAACGCGGCTCAGGCGGCGGCGGATTTCCGTCGCCGCCAGCCGGCCAGGCCCAGCCCGCCCAGCGCCGCGGCGAACAGCGGCAGCGCCGCGGGCAGCGGTGTCGTCGTCACGGCAACCGGCGTGGCGGTGATATGCGCCATGCCGTGATAGGTCTCGTAGAGGCCGCCGTATCCCGCCTGCATGTACATCGCGTAGATCGGCTGGAAACCGCCGAGCGAGAAGTTGGAGATATCGAAGACCAGGTCGTCGGTGCCGACATGGATGCCGTTCACGCCGCCCCCGTTGGCGAGCCCGCCGATCCGCAGCTGGTCGACGAAGTAGAAGTAGCCCAGCGCGCCGACATCGAGGTTGATGAAGCTCGCGTTCACCGGACCGCTCGCGAAGTTCACCAGGTCGGCGGTGAACTTGAACTCGGCCAGCACGGCCGGGGCGGGCAACGGGTCGGCGCCGCCGAGCACGTCGGTGAAGTCCCAGGCCGAGAAGGTCACCGTATAGTCCATGGTGGTGGCCGCCGCCGGGCGCGCCGCGCCGGCCAGCACGACGATGCCGGCAATCGCCAGCAGCAGACGCCTGATCATCGATTCACCCCCGTTTGATTCGAATTGCCCGGCGCGGATGGTAAGATCAACCGCAGGCTGTAACAACCGCAATGATGCGAAGGCGGCCGGAAGGTGCGTTAAAGTCGGCAGTGCCGAACAGCGGCGTCGGCAAACCGAGCCCGCGCAGGTTTATGATCCTGCGCGCCTCACGCCCAGGGCCGGCGGCTCGGCCAGAGCGCGAAGGGATTGCCGATCTTCTTCGGCACGCGCATCTGCAGGATCGCGGCGAAAGCCAGCGGGAACAGCGCCAGGCCGAACAGGAACTGCCCGGTCTGGCGGTTGAACAGCCAGACCAGCCAGCGGCCGAAGCTCTCGAGGCTGCTGTCGTCGATGACTCCGCGCGCCGCCAGCAGGAGCTGCGTGTCGGTGATCCAGAGCGCCACGCCGAGCGCCGCCACCGCCACGCCGAACGCCGCCAGCGCCCAGCCGGCGCGCCGCCACCAGCCGACCGCGACCGGATCGGCGGGATAGAGGTCGCCGTCCGGGGTGGGCGCGCGCCAGACCTCGATCAGCTCCTGCCGCGCCACCCAGATGGCACCCAAGGCCGAGACCAGCATCACGCCGAACTGCATGAAGCGCAGGTGGTCGAGCGGCGCCGGCGAAAGCCCGGAGCGCTCCACCAGCAGCGCGACGTTGTCCAATGCCATGAGGGGGAAGTCGTAGAGCGTGTGCGCGGCGATCGGCAGCACCAGCGCCAGCAGCACGGCGACGACGGCGGGCAAGGCTTTCCGCCACCACAGCGCCAGGAAATACCCCATGAACATGCCGTCGATGGTATGGCCGGGGATCGCCATCAGCCCGCGGATGGTGCCGATCACCGCCCAGTTGGAGCTCGCCCGCGCGACATAGAGAACGTTCTCCAGCGCCGCGAAACCGAGCCCGACCAGGATCGCGCCGCAGAACAGATCGCCGCCGGAATCGCAGTCCTTGCTCAAGCGGATCACCAGCCAGACCATCAGGAACTTGGCCAGCTCCTCGGGGATCGCGGCATAGCCGGCGGCATCGACCAGCGCCTGCCAGAGCGCGCCGGGCAACCCGTCTTCGATCGAGAAGCGCGGCAGGATCGCGGCATGGCCGAGCGCAGTCCCCATCAGGATCGCCAGCGCCGCCGCCACCAGCCCCAGGCCGAACGCCTTGACGCCGAGCCGGAAGCCGAGGCGATGCCGGTAATGGGTCAGGAAGAACGCGGTCAGCAGCAGCGGCGGGAAGGTCGCCGTCAGGAAGGTGGCGAGGACCAGCACCGGCTGCGCTACTGCTTGAACCGCACCAGGATGCCGAACAGCGCCAGCATCGGCGAGAACCGCAGCGCCACGGTGGCGACGACGCTGGCGCGGAGCTCCGCCGGCGAGACCTGGCTCAAGTCGGTCGGCTGCGGCTGGTCCTGCATCGACATGCCGGCGATCACCAGGGCGGCGATCGAAGCGATGAAGCCCATCCCGCCGACGATGATGATGACGTCGCCGATCTTGCGGCAGCGCCGGCGCAGCGCGAGGTGCCGCTCGAAAGCCCCCTGGACGCCCACATCGCGACCGGCCTCGTCGAGCGCGGCCGCATTCTGGGCCGCGTCATATTCGCGGCCGCAGATCTTGAGCTGCCGCACGAACAGGATCAGCGCGCAGACCACGACGCCGAGCACGCAGGGGATGGCGATCGGCAGCGCCTGCATCACCGTTTCCGGCTTGATCTCGTTGGTGCGGAAATACTCCAGCAGCGGCCGCACCAGGCCCCAGTCGAACAGCGAATGCGCCAGCGCCGCGATCGCATAGCCGTAGAGGATGAAATCCCAGCGCCGCCAGCCGCTGCGGATGAAGGCGGCGATGAACGTCCCCATGAACATCGCCATCATGCCGTGCACGAAGCTGGCGACGATGCCGCGGCCGAGCGCGATCCACTCTGCTGCCTCGGGCAGCGCGCGCGCATATTGCAGGTTCTCCAGCGCCGCGAAGCCCAGCGCCACCACCAGCCCGGCCTGGAAGGCTTCGGCCGGCGTCAGATTGCGGCGGAACAGCAGCAGCACGATCATGGTGGCGAGCAGCTTTACCGCCTCCTCGGGGAGTCCTGCGGCCAGCGCCATCGCCTTCAGCGCGCTCCAGGCATCGACGATGCCGACCAGGCGATCCTCGGCCGGCGGCAGGATCGCCGCATAGCCCGCGGTGATCGCCATCCCCGCCACGAAGGCGGCGCCGATCAACAGCCAGCGCGCCGGCCGCGGAAACAGCCACTGATAGAAGCCGGTGAGCAGCCCGGCGCAGGCAAGCACCGCGACAATGGCCAGGATCGGTGGAAAGCCGGCGGGATGGGGCAAATCAGATCCTGCTGGTTTTTGGATAGGCTGAGCGCTGGATCTGGAACATCACAGCTGCATCAACCCCCGCCCCGGCCCGCCCCCATCTTGGGGGCGGGGGAACTTCTAGACCGTCACATTCAACAGCATCACAAGAGTCCCTCCCCCCAAGATGGGGGGAGGCTAGGTAGGGGGTTGATGCAGCCTGAGCGCTCAAAATCCCGCGCTCGCTCTCATCCCCCTCTTCCACCACTACGCCGCCTTGATGCGGTCGCCGATCGCGGCTTCGATCGCGGCGATGGCGTTCTGCGCGTTGGCCGCATCCGGCCCGCCGGCCTGCGCCATGTCGGGACGGCCGCCGCCGCCCTGGCCGCCCTGCGCGGCACTCCCCGCCTTCACCAGGTCGACCGCCGAGAGCCGCGCGGTGAGATCATCGGTGACGCCGACCACCACGCTGGCCTTGCCGTCCGCGGTCGCGAT
>JAYSFH010000408.1:0-4144 GCA_041913405.1 Dongia sp.
AATCGCCTTCCACCAGGAAGAGCTCGGTGCCGTCCTGGGAATCCTTGGAGCAGTCGGCGAGCTTGCCGGGCAGGCGCAGCTTCCTCGTCGCGGTCTTGCGCGAGAGCTCCTTGTCCTGGCGCTTCCGGAGCCGTTCTTCCGCGACCTCGATCACCCGCTCCAGCAGATCGCGGGCGCGGCCGGTGTCGCCGGAAAGCCAATGGTCGAAATGGTCCTTGATCGTGGTATCGACCAGGCGCGTGGCTTCCGCGGTCGCGAGCTTCTCCTTGGTCTGGCCCTGGAACTGCGGATCGCGGATGAAGACCGAGAGCAGCATCGCAGCACCCCCGGTCACGTCCTCGGCGGTGATGATCGAGGTCTTGCGGTTGCCGATCAGCTCGCCATAGGCGCGCAGGCTGCGCGAGAGCGCACTGCGGAGGCCCGCTTCATGGGTGCCGCCTTCCGGCGTCGGCACGGTGTTGCAATAGGAGTTCAGGAACCCGTCGCCATCGACCGGCCAGGCGATCGCCCATTCGGCACGGCCCTGGCTGTCGGGGAAATCCGCCTGTCCCGAGAACGGCGTCGACGTCACCATCTTGCGGCCGTTGATGGTCGAGGTGAGGTAATCGCCAAGGCCGCCCGGGAAATGCAGCGTGTCGCTGGCGGGCGTGTCGTCGCCTTCGGTGATGAGGCTGGGGTCGCAGGACCAGCGGATCTCGACGCCGCGGAACAGATAGGCCTTGGAGCGGCACATGCGGTAGAGGCGGGCGGCCTTGAAATGCGCCTGCTTGCCGAAGATCTCCGGATCGGCGTGGAACCGGACCGAGGTGCCGCGGCGGTTGACGGCGCCGGTATTCTTCAGCTTCCCCTGGGGCGCGCCGCGTTTGTAGTGCTGCACATGGAGCTGCTTCTCGCGCGCAATCTCGACGATGAGATCGTCCGAAAGCGCGTTCACCACCGAGAGACCGACGCCGTGCAACCCGCCCGAGGTCTGGTAGACCTTGCCGGAGAACTTGCCGCCGGAATGGAGCGTGGTGAGGATGACTTCCAGCGCCGACTTGTTCTTGTATTTCGGATGCGGGTCGATCGGGATGCCGCGGCCGTTGTCGCGGATGGTCACGTACATATCGGCGCCGAGCTCGACCTCGATTCGGCTGGCATGGCCGGCGACCGCCTCGTCCATCGAGTTGTCGAGCACCTCGGCCACCAGATGGTGCAGCGCCCGCTCGTCAGTGCCGCCGATATACATGCCCGGCCGCCGGCGGACCGGCTCCAGCCCTTCCAGGACCTCGATGTCCTTGGCCGAATAATCGCCGCCCTTCTTGGACGCGTTCTCAAACAGGTCGTTGCTCATACTGCGCTTGGTTCTTCGCTGTAATCGTTAACGCTTGGGGGAGTGATAGCCCCTCAACCGCCCGGTCGCAATCGGAAAGCCATGCCGCAATATCGCGATTAAGCGATTGAATTTAAACAATAATATAAAGAATATTGCCCGCGGGCGCCCGGTCGGCTGCAAGTGTAGCAAGCCGACTCGGGCCGCTGCGAGCGATCCCATCAGCGCCCATCGGGCGCAAGGGTCGGATGCGGCAGCGCCTCGAATTGACGCCCCGCGGGAAAGGCTGATAAGCACCCGAGCCAAAGACAGTTGGGGAATAACGCGTTGTTCGATTTTCTGGAGCCGCGGGCACAGCTCGACGGGCACAGCATCCTGGTCACCGGCGGCACCGGTTCCTTCGGCAAGCGGTTCATCAAGACCGTGGTCGAGCGCTACAAGCCGGCCCGCCTCATCGTCTACAGCCGGGACGAACTGAAGCAATACGAGATGGGCCTGGAGCTGCCGGTCGCGAAATACCCGGCCCTGCGCTACTTCATCGGCGACGTCCGCGATTCCGGCCGCCTCGAGATGGCGATGCGCGGCGTCGACCTGGTGATCCACGCCGCCGCGCTGAAGCAGGTCCCGACCGCCGAATACAACCCGTTCGAATGCATCGCCACCAACGTCCATGGTGCGGAGAACGTGGTCAATGCTTCGATCCGCGCCGGGGTGAAGCGCGTGGTGGCGCTCTCGACCGACAAGGCCGCCAACCCGATCAATCTCTACGGCGCCTCTAAGCTGGCCTCGGACAAGATCTTCATCGCCGCCAACCACCTGGCCGGCGCCGACGGCTGCCGCTTCGGCGTGGTGCGCTACGGCAATGTGATCGGTTCGCGCGGCAGCGTCATTCCGCTGTTCCGTAAGCTGGTGGCCGAAGGCGCCAAGGAGCTGCCGATCACCGACGAGCGGATGACCCGCTTCCTGATCACCCTGCAGCAGGGCGTCAACTTCGTGCTCTCCTCGATGTCGCTGATGCGCGGCGGCGAGATCTTCGTGCCGAAAATCCCCAGCATGAAGATGACCGACCTCGCCGCGGCGATCGGCCCGCATTGCAAGACCAAGGTGATCGGCATCCGCCCGGGCGAGAAGCTCCACGAGGTGATGATCACCGAAGAGGACGCCTGGACCACCTACGAGCTGCCCGACCGCTATGTGATCGAGCCCTCGCACATCCATTGGGAAGCCAAGCGCCCGGCGATCCCGGATGCCAAGCAGGTCGCCGAGGGCTTCCGCTACGACAGCCGGAACAATTCCGAATGGATGCCGGCCGCAAGCCTCGCCGAGATCCTGCAGACGGAACCGGCGTGAGCGGCCCGTTCCTGCCCTACGGACGGCAGGATATCGACGCGGGTGATCTCGCCGCCGTCGCCGCGGCGCTGCAATCCGACTACCTGACCACCGGCCCGCTGGTCGGCGCCTTCGAGACCGCGTTCGCGAAGATCGTCGGCGCACGCCATGCCGTGATCAGTAACAGCGGCACCGCTGCACTCCATCTCGCCTGCGTGGCGCTCGACCTCGGCCCCGGCGACAGCGTGGTGGTGCCGGCGATCACCTTCCTCGCGACCGCCAACGCCGCGCGCTTCTGCGGCGCGGAAGTGATCTTCGCCGATGTCGATCCCGAGACCGGGCGCCTCACCGCCGAGACCCTCCAGGCGGCGCTCGACCGGCATCCCAACGCTGCGATCCGCGCCGTCCTGCCGGTGCATCTCAACGGCCATTGCGTCGACATGCCGGCGATCCGCGCCATCGCCGAGCCGCGCGGCATCGCCGTCATCGAGGATGCCTGCCACGCGGTCGGCGGGCGGCACCAGGCCGGCAACCGGTCGCTGGCGCCGGTCGGGGCCTGCGCGCTCTCGGAACTCGCCTGCTTCTCGCTCCACCCGGTGAAGACCATTACCAGCGGGGAGGGCGGCGTCACCACCACCAACGACCAAGCTGCCTACAAGCGCATGCTCTCCTTCCGAACCCACGGCATGGTGCGCGACCCGGCGGATTTCCTGCAGCCCGATCTCGGCCTCGATGCCGAGGGTGAAGCGAACCCCTGGTATTACGAGATGCAGGCGCTGGGCTATAACTACCGGATCACAGACTTCGCCTGTGCGCTCGGCTTGAGCCAGTTGAAGCGCCTCAATGGATACGCGAAGCGCCGGAAGGAACTCGCCGCGCGCTATGACCGGATGCTGCCGCCGCTCGCCCCGGTGATCCGGCCGGTCCCGCCCGCGCCCGGCGACGACCCGGTCCTGCATCTCTATGCCGTGCTGATCGATTTCGCCGCGCTCGGCCGCAGCCGCGCCCAGGTGATGAAGGACCTGAAGGGCGCCGGCATCGGTACCATGGTCCATTACATCCCGGTCAACCGGCAGCCCTATTACCGTCAGCGCTATGGCGCCAGCCGGCTACCCGGCGCCGACGCCTATTACGAGCGGGTCCTCTCGATTCCCTTCTACCCCACCATGCAGGACGGCGACGTCGATCGCGTGGTCGATGCCTTGCAAGCCCTGACCCGCTGACATAGCCTGCTCCGACAGGACTTTTGACCCAGGGGAGGGCGCCATGCTCAAGGAATTCCGAGACTTCGCGATGCGGGGCAATGTCATCGACCTCGCCTTCGGTGTGATCATCGGCGTCGCCTTCGGCGCCATCGTCACTTCCCTGGTCAACGACATCATCATGCCGCCGATCGGCTTCATCATGGGTGGCCTCGACTTCTCGAACCACTTCATCGACCTGACCGAGCCGTCCACCACGCTGACCCTCGCCGCTGCCAAGGAAGCGAAGCACGCGGTCATC
>JAYSFH010000409.1:0-4133 GCA_041913405.1 Dongia sp.
CCCACCGCGGCGCCACGGGGGCGATCGTCCCCGGCGGCACGATCGCAAAACGCCTGCTGCCGGCGGCGGTGCAGGCCTCGCAGCTCGAATTCCTGATCGCGATCGACGGTCTCGACCTGCAGCAACAGCCGAACTTCCGCCTGATCGACTGGAAGAACCTGGTCGAACAGCCGAGCGTCCCGACCGGACCTTCCGCCGAGGCGAATATCGAAGTCGATGCGCGGATCGCCAAGCTGCGGCGCGGCGACACCTGCTGCATCATCTACACCTCGGGCACCGGCGGCGTGCCCAAGGGCGTCATGCTGACCCACGGCTCGATCCTCTGCAACATCAAGGGCGCCTTCGAGCTGGTGAAGGAAGTCGGCCTCGGCGGCGACGTCTTCCTCTCCTTCCTGCCGCTGTCCCATGCCTATGAGCATACGGCGGGGCAGTTCCTGCCGATCAGCCTCGGCGCGCAGATCTACTACGCCGAGAGCGTCGAGAAGCTGGTCGAGAACATGGCCGAGGCGCGGCCGACCATCATGACCGCGGTGCCACGGCTCTACGAAGCGATGCATCAGAAGATCCTGCGCGGCCTCGCCAAGGCGCCGCCCACGCGCAAGAAGCTGTTCGATCTCGCGATCCGGCTGGGGCGAAAGAATTACGAGCATCCGGGCACGCTGACCCTCCTCGAGAGGATCCAGAACGTGCTGTGCGAGGTGCTGGTGCGGCGCAAGGTGCGCGGGCGTTTCGGCGGCCGGCTGAAGGCCTTCGTCTCGGGCGGCGCCGCCCTGAACTACGAGATCGGCGTCTTCTTCCTGTCGCTCGGCGTGCCGCTGCTGCAAGGCTACGGCCAGACCGAGGCCTCGCCGGTGATCAGCGCCAACCGGCCGAAGAAGATCAAGATCGACACCGTCGGGCCGATCTTCCACGGCCTGGAGGCGAAGATCGCCGCGGACGGCGAGATCCTGGTCAAGGGCGAAGCGGTGATGAAAGGCTACTGGAACGACCCGGAATCGACCGCCAAGGCGATCCAGGACGGCTGGCTGCACACCGGTGACATCGGCGAGTTCGACCAGGACAAGTACCTGAAGATCACCGACCGCAAGAAGGACATCATCGTGCTCTCGGGCGGCGACAATGTCTCGCCGGCGCGGATCGAGGGCTTCCTGATCCTGCAGCCGGAGATCGCCCAGGCGATGATCTACGGCGACAAGCACCCGCATCTGGTGGCGCTGGTCGTGCCGGACGCGGAATTCGCCGCGGACTGGGCCAAGGCCAACGGCGTCGCCAACGATCTCCCCGCCTTATGCGCCAATCCCGGCTTCGTGAAGGCGATGAATGCCGCGATCGAGCGGGTGAATTCGCGGATGTCGGCGCTGGAAAAGATCCGCCGCATCGCGCTCACCGCCGAAGGCTTCACCATCGACAACGCCATGCTGACGCCGTCGCTGAAGATCCGGCGGCACATAATCCGCGAGAAATACGGCGAGGCGTTGAGCAAACTCTACGAGCGGAGCTGACTCCGGATTGTCAACGTTCGATTACGCCGCCATGCCTTGGCTTGGTGGAGACATAGGTCGACCTTCCTCCTGCCACCACCGTACGCTGCAGCTCCGGGGGCACGGCCAGATCCGCGTTGCGGCCGGCTGGCTCCCGCGCCTGGTTCATCAGATCGGCAAGCACTGCGGAAACCGCGTCATCCTCGCCCTCGCCATACTCGGCCGCGTCGATGCGCAAGATCGCACGCTTGAAGCGGTCGTTATCGTTTGATTTGGCATCCGCGTCCATAGCGCGACCCGCCACAACCCAATAGCGCGTCTTTTTGGTTTCATTTTCGTGAGTAGTGCGCACGGCTACGGTGAATGGCGAAAGCGCCGACCAGGCGAAGTGCCGGAAGGTCATCCCATTGCGCAGCGTGATGCCATCGTGATCAAGCGCAATATGAAAGAACGGGCCACCCGGAAACATCTTCACGCAGGCCTTGAGCATCCCGTAGACGGACGTCACGACGAGAAGAATGCCGATGCCGAGGATGAAGAGGTCGAACATACCCTTCTCCTTGAGATCGAAGTGGGCGAATTTCGAGAAGCCGGTCGGAAAACCGAGCCAGACAATTGCGAATATCAGACCGAAAAGCGCATTTCCGAACTTCAGCAGCTGAGGCCGCTTGCGCGGCACGAGGCGGATCGGCAGCCGGACCTTCCTGTCATCCATCGACAATCTACCCCGCGCTCTTCCGTCCCGAGAACAGCATGTAGAGCCCGGCGCCGACGATCAGCGCCGCGCCGGCGTAAGTGTAGACGGTGGGGACCTCGTTGAAGATCAGGAAGCCCCAGCTCGCGGCCCAGATCAGGGCGGTGTATTCGAAGGGCGCCACGTAGTTCGCCTCGGCGATGCGATAGGCGTGGCTGAGCAGCACCGTCCCCGCGGCGGCGATCGGGCCGCAGCAGGCGAGCAGCAGCAGATCGGTCGGCCGCTCGAACGACCAGGGGCGCAGCAGAAAACCGAGGCTGGGGTGCATGCCGTCATAGGCGAAGGCGCCATGGCCGAACAGCGCGGCGAGCACGATCGCACCCAGCATGTACATGATGTTCTGGTAGAAGCCCATGACCGCGGCGCTTTCGCTGCCGCCCATCTGCCGCGCCATCAACTGCGCGACGCCATAGGTGAAGGCGGCGAAGACCGGCAGCAGGCTCGCCAGGTCGAAGACGCCGGCGCCCGGGCGGCAGGTCACGACCACGCCGACGAAGCCCACCAGCAGCACCACCACGCGTTTCGCCTGCAGCCGCTCGCCGAGCATCGGGATGGCGAGGACCGTGATGAAGAGCGGCCCGGTGAAATAGAGCGTCACGGCCTCGGCGAGATCCATCGCCGGCAGCGCCAGATAGTAGGTGCTGTAGGCCGACAGCATGATCAGGCCGCGAACCACATGCTTGTAGAAGCGGCGCGAGACCAGCCGCGCAAGACCGCCACCGCGATGCACCATGTAGCAAAGGAACGGCAGCGCCGCGATGGTGCGGATCGCGATCGCCTCGCTCAGCGGATAGGTCCCGCTGACATATTTCAGGATCCAGTCCTGCGAGGAGAAGATCGCGATCCCCGAACAGAGCGAAAGCGCCGCCATCAGACGCGAGCCGCCGGCACGGGCGGACAGGACGGCTTCACTCTGCATTCTCGGTCGGGTCGCCCCGTCTCCCCCGCTTCGCGCGCGGTCGCCCGCGCGTCACTTCAATTGCCGCGAGGATAGTCGGCGTGGTGGCAGGCGACAAGGTGACCGGGCTTCGCCGGGAGCAGGTCGGGCATCACCTGGGCGCAGATCTCGGTCGCCCGCGGGCAGCGCGTGCGGAACGGGCATCCGGAAGGCGGATTGAGCGGCGACGGCAGGTCGCCCTTCAAGACGATGCGCGAGCGGCCGCGTTCCTGGTCGGGATCGGGCAGCGGGATCGCGGAGTTGAGCGCATGCGTATAGGGATGCAGCGGGTCGGTGTAGATCGCGTTGCGGTCGGCGATCTCCATGATCTTGCCGAGATAGAGCACCATGATGCGGTGGCTGATATGCTTCACCACCGCGAGATTGTGCGAGATGAAGATGAGCGACATGCCCATCTCGCGCTGCAGGTCCATCAGCAGGTTGACGATCTGCGCCTGGATCGAAACGTCCAGGGCCGAAACGGGTTCGTCGCAGACGATCAGCTTCGGCTCGTTGATCATGGCGCGGGCGATGCCGATGCGCTGGCACTGGCCGCCGGAGAATTCATGCGGATAGCGGTTGATCTGGTTCGGCAGCAGGCCGACCTTGGCCATCATGCCCTTCACCCGGTCGCGGACCTGGGGCTTGCTCAGGGTCGGCTGGAAGGTCTGCAAGGGCTCGGCGATGATCTCGCCCACCGTCATGCGCGGGTTCAGGCTGGCCAGCGGATCCTGGAAGATGATCTGCATGTCGCGGCGCACGCCGCGCATGTCGTGGTCGCTGAGCTTGCCGAGATCCTGGCCCAGCCAGACCACGCGGCCGGCATGGATCGGCAGCAGCCGCAGCACCGCGCGGCCGAGCGTCGACTTGCCGCAGCCGGATTCACCGACCAGGCCTAGGGTCTCGCCGGCGCGCAAGTCGAAGGAGACGCCGTCCACCGCTTTCACGACGCCCGGCTGCT
>JAYSFH010000410.1:0-4103 GCA_041913405.1 Dongia sp.
TAATTAAGACGAACGTCTTGTGTAAAATATTTGGAACCGACGGGGATGAGGTCATTCATGGCGACAAGAGCCCAACGTCTTCCCTCCTTGAACGCTTTGAAAGTGTTCTGGGCGGCCGCGCGTCACGGCAGCTTCGTCAAGGCCGCCAGCGAGCTTCATGTGACCGCCTCCGCGGTCAGCCTGCAGATCCGTCAGCTCGAGGACGAGCTGGGGCTGAAGCTGTTCGAGCGCACCCCGAAGGGCCTCGCTCTCACCGCCGCGGGATCGCGGGTGCTGCCCGATGTGAACGCGGCTTTCGAGAAGCTGCGCGCCACCTTCTCCTCCCTGAACGAGGCGGAAGATGGCGCGGTGCTGACCGTCTCGGCTGCACCCTCCTTCGCGGCGAAGTGGTTGCTGCCGCGGCTGACCCGCTTCCTCTCCGCCAATCCCGACATCGAGGTCAGCCTCAAGGCGACGGCCGAGCTCGCCGATTTCGAGCGCGACGCCGATCTCGGCATCCGCTATGGCCGCGGCGGCTATCCGAATCTCGAGACCGAGTTGCTGATGCGCGAGATGGTGTTTCCGGTCTGCAGCCCCGCGCTGCTGCAGGGGCAGAAGAAGAAGGGGACCGCCGATTTCTTGAACGCCGTGAACCTGCTGCACGACGACAGCGCCGACCAGAACGAGGCCTTGCCCGGCTGGAAGATGTGGTTGCGCGCCGCCGCCATCGACGACGTCGATTGGCGCAAGGGTCCGCGCTTCGACCAGACGGTGCTGGCGATCGAGGCGGCGGCGGCGGGTTTGGGTGTCGCGCTGGCGCCGGCGGCCCTGGTCGACGGCGACATCGCCGCCGGCCGCCTGGTGCGGCTCGCCAGCGCCGAGCTCAGCGAACCCTTCGCCTATTACCTGGTCTATCCCGCCACCAAGGCCGAGCGCGCTTCGGTGAAGGCGTTCCGCGCCTGGCTGTTCGACGAGCTGGGCGGCGCGCAGTCGCGGCTCACGCCGCAAGTCCGGGCCTTCGCGGCGGCGTGACGCTGCGAAGGCCCGGCTCGATCATGCCGCCGCCGGCGGGAAGTCGGTGCTGCGGGTCACGTCTTCCCAGCGGTCGATCTCCTCGATCACTGCGTCCAGCTTCTCGCGCGCGCGGCGCAGAGCGTCGCTGCCGAGCAGCAGGTGCAGGGGCGGCGTGCTCGTTGACGGCGGCGATGATGGCCTGGGCGCCGCGCGCGGGATCGCCGAGCTGCTTGCCGTCATTGGCGTCGAAGGCGGCGGTGATGCGGCCGATATTCTCCGCATAGGCCTGGTCGGCGTCGCTCTTGCGGATAGAATGCGCCGAGAGGAAGTCGGTGCGAAAGGCGCCGGGTGCCACCGCCGTCACCTTGATGCCGAAGGGTGCGAGCTCTTGCGCAATGCTGACCGAGAATCCCTCGAGCGCGTACTTGACCGCGGCATAGAGGCTGTAGCCCGGGGCCGGGGCGCGGCCGGCGACCGAGGTGATGTTGACGATATGACCGGAACCCTGGGCGCGCAGATAGGGCAGGGCGGTGCGGATGATGCGGAAGGGCGCGAAGACATCGACCGCGAAGATCCGCGTCAGCTCTGCATCGGTCGCCTTCTCGGTGGCGCCGAGCAGGCCGTAGCCCGCGTTGTTGACGATGACGTCGATTTTGCCGGCCAGCGCGAAGGCCTGCTGGGTGGCGGCCTCCGCGGCGGCGCCGTCGGCGACATCGACGGTGAGCACATGCAGCTTGCCGGGCGCGGCCTGGAGGTCGGGCGCGCCGCTCCGCACCGTGCCGATCACCGTGTCGCCTTCGGCCAACGCCGCTTTCGCCAGGGCGAGGCCGAGGCCGCGCGAGATGCCGGTGATGAACCAGGTTTTCATGGAAGTCTCCTTGGGGGCTGGTGGATGCCCGAAGAGATATTCTCCCGATTGGTGTTCAGAATGGGCGGCCTTCTGATAGAGCTTGTAAGCGGAGCTAAACAATCTATATCTCGGCCATGGAATCCCCCCTCTCCGGCAGCGACTACAACCAGCTCCGCGCCTTCGTCGCGGTCGGCGAGCAGCTGAGCTTCAGCCGCGCGGCGGCACTGCTCGGCGTCTCGCCCTCCGCCTTGAGCCAGCTGGTGCGCGGCTTCGAGGAGCGGGTCGGCATCCGGCTGCTGAACCGCACCACGCGCAGCGTGGCGCTGACCGAAGCCGGCGAGACCCTGTTCCAGCGCGTGCGCCCCGCGGTCTCCGAGCTCGGCGCGGCGATCGGCCAGGTGAGCCGCAGTCGCGAGCGGCCATCGGGGACCGTGCGGGTGCATGCCTTCCGCTCGGCCGCCGCACGCTATCTCGATCCGATCCTCGCGGATTTCACCGCGCGCTATCCCGACGTGGTGCTCGACATCACGCTCGACAACGAGGTGGTCGACGTGGTCGCCGGCGGCTTCGATGCTGCGCTGCGGATCGGCGAAGTGATCGAGCGCGACATGGTCGCGATCCGTCTCGGCCCCGATATCCGGCAGATCGCGGTGGCGGCGCCGGACTATCTCGCGCGGCACGGCAAGCCGGAGCATCCACGCGATCTCGTCCACCACCGCTGCATCCGCTGGCGTTGGTCCGGGCATACCACGCCCTATGCCTGGGAGTTCTTCGAGAAGGGCAGTTGGTTCTCGGTCACGGTCGATGGCCCGCTGATCGCCAACGACAAGGAAATGGCGCTGCGCGCCACCCTGCAGGGGATCGGAATCGGCTTCTCGGTCGAGGACGCGGTCGCTGGTCACATCGCCCCCGGCCGCCAGGTGCCGCTGCTACAGGAAAGGTCGGCACCCGTTCCCGGCATGTTCCACTGCTATCCGCACCAGCGCCAGATGGCACCGGCGCTCAGGGCCTTCATCGATGCGGTGCGGGCGGAAGCGCGGGTCTAGCAGACCTTGACATAGAGACAGTCTTTGTCATATGTCTAGACATATGACTGAAAGAACCACGGTCCGCTTGCCCGATGAACTGATGCGCCGCGCCAAACGAAAGGCCAACGCAGAAGGGCGAACCGTGACCGCATTGATCGAGGACGGCCTGCGGCTTGTTCTCAGTGAGCGCGGTGCAGCGAAGCCGGAAAAGCGGACGATGCCGCCGGTGAGCAAAGCCCGAGGTGGCCTGCGCCCTGGTATTGATTTGAATGACAGCGCCAGTTTCCATGAATTGGAAGATCTGGACTATATCGCGCGGCAGCGGTGATCCTGCCTGACGTCAATGTTCTGATTTGTGCGTTTCGGCGCGATACGCCCTACCATGTGCAGAGCAAGACCTGGCTCGACAGTGTGGTCGCAAGCGATACGAGGTTTGGCATCTCCCAGCTCGTGCTGAGTGCCGTCGTGCGGATCTCTACGAGTTCTAGGATCTTTGTTGAGCCAAGTTCGCTGAGCGAGGTTTTTGGTTATTGCGAGAACCTCCTGGGCCAGTCGCATTGTGAGATCATCGCGCCGGGCGACCGCCACTGGCAGCTCTTCTCTCGGCTTTGCCTCGAGACGAAAACGAAGGGTCCGCGGGTAACAGACGCTTGGTTCGCTGCACTGGCCATCGAACACGGCTGCACGTGGGTCACGTTCGATCGCGATTACGCCCGTTTTCCGGGACTGGATTGGCAGGAGCCGAGCGCTTAGTCCGCGACCACCGCCGCGGCCGGTGGCGCGCCGGCCGATCGGGCGGGGCGGCGCAGGAAGATCAGCAGCGGCACGGCGGCCAGGGTCACCCACATCATGAACTGGAAGTCGTTCAAATAGGCGATGGTCGCCGCCTGCCGGGTCACCTCGGCATTGAGCGCAGCCAGGCCGGCCGCACTGTCGAGCGACCAGCTGGGCGGCAGGAAGCCGTCCTGCATCATCGGCTTGAAGGGCGAGGCATGCTCGGCGATGTCGGCGTGGTTGATCTGGGTGTTCTGCGAGAGCAGCGCCATCACCACCGAAATGCCGATCGACGAGCCGATGTTGCGCAGCAGGCTGAACAGACCGGCGGCTTCGGTGCGCAGCTTGGGGTCGAGGGTGGAGAAGGTGATCGTGCTCAGCGGCACGAAGATGAAGCCGAGGCCGAAGCCCTGGATGATGCCGCTTTCGACGATGTCGGACTGGCTGGTGTCGAGGTT
>JAYSFH010000411.1:0-4100 GCA_041913405.1 Dongia sp.
TGGTGGACGAGTACCAGGACACCAACGTCGCGCAGTATCTCTGGCTGCGGCTGCTCGCGCAGGGCCATCGCAATCTCTGCGTGGTCGGCGACGACGATCAGTCGGTCTATGGCTGGCGCGGCGCCGAGGTCGAGAACATCCTGAAGTTCGAGCAGGACTTCCCGGGCGCCAAGGTGATCCGGCTCGAGCAGAACTACCGCTCGACCCCGCACATCCTCGCCGCCGCCTCCGGCCTCATCGCCAAGAATGCCGGCCGCCTCGGCAAGACGCTCTGGACCGAGCGCGCCGAGGGCGAGAAGGTGCGCCTGACTTCCGCCTGGGACGGCGAGGAGGAGGCGCGCCAGATCGGCGAGGAGATCGAGGCGTTGCAGCGCAAGGGCCACAGCCTGCGCGAGGTTGCGATCCTGGTGCGCGCCGGCTTCCAGACCCGCGAGTTCGAGGAGCGCTTCATCACCCTCGGCATCCCCTACCGCGTGATCGGCGGCCCGCGCTTCTACGAGCGGCTGGAGATCCGCGACGCACTCGCCTACCTGCGCATCGTCAACCAGCCGGATGACGGACTTGCCTTCGAGCGGATCGTCAACACCCCGCGCCGCGGCATCGGCGACAGCACGGTGCGCCGCCTGCACGATCTGGCCCGCGCGCAGAACATCTCGATCACCGAGGCCGCGCGGCGCATCGTCGAGACCGACGAGCTGAAGCCCGCAGCGCGGCGGTCGTTGGCCGGGCTGATGCAGGACCTCGCGCGCTGGCGCGGCCTCGCCGAGACCATGGACCACGGCGAGCTGGCCGAGATCGTGCTCGATGAATCCGGCTACACCGAGATGTGGAAGCAGGACAAGTCGATCGAGGCACCGGGCCGGCTCGAGAACCTGAAGGAGCTCATCCACGCAATGGAGGAGTTCGAGAATCTCGGCGGCTTCCTGGAGCATGTCTCGCTGGTCATGGAGAATGTGGAAGCAGGAGACCGCGACCAGCTCACCATCATGACGCTCCACGGCGCCAAGGGCCTTGAGTTCGACATCGTATTCCTGCCGGGCTGGGAGGAGGGGCTGTTCCCCTCGCAGCGCACCCTCGACGAGAACGGTCTCAAGGGACTGGAGGAGGAGCGGCGCCTCGCCTATGTCGGCCTCACCCGGGCACGCAAGATCGCCTATCTCAGCCACGCCGCCAACCGCCGGGTGCACAATCAGTGGCAGAACGCCTTGCCCTCGCGCTTCCTCGCTGAGCTGCCGGCGCAGAATATCGAGCGCCGCGAGGACCAGACCTTCCATCGCGGCCAGAGCCGGATGTTCAACACCGGTCTCTCGGAAGGCCGCTGGAGCGGGTCCTCCTACATGCAGCGCACGGCGCGGCGCGCACCGCCCACCATCGAAGGCACGGCCGTGGTCGCCGCCGAAAGCCCCGGCCGCTATGCGAGCGGCGCCAAGGTGTTTCATCAGAAATTCGGCTACGGTGCCGTGGTCAGTGCCGAGGGCGACAAGCTGGAGATCGACTTCGACAAGGCCGGCCGCAAGAAAGTCATGGCCGGCTTCGTGGTGCCAGCGCACGAGGCCGGGTGAAGCTCCGCCCCTTCAGCAAGATCTTCGATCTTGCGGCCGCCCGGAAGGGCGGCCGTGCCGCGCTGAACAAGCTGCTGGCCGAGACCAGGCCGCGCCCGCCGCGTGCCGTCGCCGGGCTCGGCGACGACCGCGTGCTCGCGGCGATGACCCGCACGGTCTTTGCCGGCGGCTTCGGCTGGCACATCATCGACGGCAAGTGGCCGGGCTTCGAGGCCGCGTTCGGGGGCTTCGACCCGCATGCCTGCGCCTTCCTGAACGACGAGCAGCTCGACGCCCTGATGCGCGACCGCCGCATCATCCGCAGCCCCCGGAAGATCATGGGCGTGCCGAAGAATGCCCGTTTCGTGCTCGACCTCGCCGCCGAGCATGGCAGTGCCGCGCGCTTCTTCGCGCCCTGGCCGGATGAGACCGTGATCGATCTCATCGCCATCATCCGCCGGCGCGGCGTCGGTTTCGGCTTCGAGAACGCGGCCAGGTTCCTGCGCGCGATCGGCAAGCCGGCCTTCATCAACTCCCCCGACCTGCTGGCGGCGCTGGTGCGCGAAGGCGTGTTGGAGCGGCCGTCATCCGGCAGGAAGGCGCTGGCGCAGATCCAGGCCGCGCTCAATCACTGGTCGGCGGAGAGCGGCCACGACTTGACGACGCTGAGCCGCGTGCTGGCAATGAGCGGCGGCCGATTGCCGACGCCGCAGCGCGGCTATTTGAGCAGGATGTAGACCTTGCGCACGGTCTCCTGGATGTCCCAGATCCCCATGCTCATGGCCGGAAAGTAGAGCGTATCGCCGGCCGCGATCTCGATGCGCTGGCCGTCGTCGGCGGTGAAGGTGCAGCGGCCGGCGAGGATGTGGGTGAACTCGGCCTCCTTGACCTGCCGCCGCCAGCGCCCGGGCGAGCATTCCCAGATGCCGTAGTCGGGCTCGCCTTCACGCGTGCCGGCCTTGCCGCGCAACTTGGCGATCACGTCGCCGAAGGGCTCCTTCACCGGCCCCCAGTCTTCGAGATTGGCGGAAGCGATCTGCGCGGGCTGCTCGATGTGGTGGATCATGATGCTCAGAACTGGGGAACGGGATCGACGGGATCGGTCGGCGTCGTCGTGCTGCTGGTGGCCGGCAGCGGCGGCGGCAGGACCGTCGCCGGCGCGGTGGTGGCCGGAAGGGTGCTTGATGGCAGCTTGGGTGCGGTGGTGCTCGGCATGGTGGTCGCGGGCAGCGTCGTCGCCGGCCGGGGCGCTGCCGGCAGCGAGGGCTGCAACTCCATTTCCGGCAGCTTGGGCGCGGTGGTGGCCGGTGTGGCGGTCGGTGGCACGGTCATCAGCGGCGCGGTGGTGATGGGCGCGGTATCCGGCGGCACGTTCTGCAGCGGATCGGCAGCGCCGCTCGATGCCGGCTCCGTGGTCGAGACGCTGTCCGGCAGGTGATCGATCGATTCCGCCTCGTTGGGCTGCACCGACGAACTCTCCGGCTGCAGCAGCAGGCTCTCGGCCTTGGCGAAGGCGATGTCGTCCTTGGTCAGAGTCTTGCCGATCTCGTCGCGGACCTGCTTCACCTTCGCGAGCGCCTGCTTGTCGCTCATGTACTGGGCGGCGAGGTTGAGCCAGACGAAGGCCTCGCGCCGGTCCTTGGCGACGCCCTGGCCGCCGAGATACATGACCGAGAGGCCGACCATGGAATCGGCGTAGCCCTGCCGCGCCGAGGCACGGTACCACTTCAGCGCCTTCGCATAGTCGTTCGCGCCGACATAGCCGTAGTGATAGAAGCCGGCGAGCTCGTATTGCGCCTGCGCGTCGCCTTCGGTGGCCAGCGGGATCAGGATCTTCAGCGCATCGAACTGGCGGTCTTCGGCGACCAGCTTCTTCACCGTATTCATGTCCGGCGGCGGGTCGGAGGAGCAGGCGGCGAGGTTAAAGGCGAGGAGCAGCGCCGCCAGGGCCGATAGGAGTCTACCGGGGCGGGGGCTCGCTGAAAGCGGGAGCGATCGAATCATATGACGCCGAATCCGTTGCGCGACTGCAAAAGCCCACCGATCCCCGGATCCGCTGGGAATCCCGGGTCGCGACAGGTCGCGCACTATCCCCTTGCCCACCCCGCGGCGTCAATCCACGGCGGGCCGGTAATCCAGAAAAGCTTTAGAAATCAGACAGGTCGGTGAGGCCGGTCACGATCTCAGTTCTTCTGGTCCCTGAAGTTGAACTCGCCGTTCCGGACGCTCTTGGCGAGGTCCTCGACGAACTCCGCGGTGGTATCCGCGCCGTGCTTGCGAACCAGGGCGAACAGGGCGGCCGAAATCGACATCGTGCCGACCACGTCGAACTCGATGCCGCGGCTGCCCGCGTCTTCCCAGAACTTGTTGAACATGTCGAAGCACAGCTTGCGCTGCTCTTCGTTGCTGAGCGGCTCATCCTCGATGTCGAGCCGCCGCGCGAGGGCGGTGTCCATAGCCATCTCCTTCGGTTCTTTGGCCATGTATCCCTCCGCAATGCCCATGCCAGCGCCGACCCACTACCAATGGGGGCGTGACTCGGATTCAGCGCCCGAAAGG
>JAYSFH010000412.1:0-4095 GCA_041913405.1 Dongia sp.
GATCACGTCCGGCCGGCCCGAGACGGCCATGCTGCCGCTCTCAATCTCCTCGATATAGCCGGCAAGTTGCGCCAGGCCATGGGTGGTGTGGCCGTAGAGATCGCCTTCGACCAGCCCGCGCGCCGTCGACGCGGCAGGCTCTTCCGGCATACCGGCTTTGATGAGGATGGCGGTGGCGTAGGCGCGCAGGGCGGCGGGGCTGTAGCGAACGTCAGGCATTGCGTCGGACCGA
The DNA here is from genome assembly GCA_041913405.1 of Dongia sp. Lineage (GTDB taxonomy): Bacteria > Pseudomonadota > Alphaproteobacteria > Dongiales > Dongiaceae > Dongia. Next base: position 233 of record JAYSFH010000412.1, read on the forward strand.
AATGTGCCAGGGGATGAGGAGGCGCTCGGCCGCTGTCACCAAGCCGAACATGAGGAGTCCGAGCAAGGTTAGCAGGAAGATGCCGGCGAAGGCGAGGTCGGGGCGCATGTTGCCGGTGGAAATCTGGATGTAGAAGCCCAAGCCCTGATCCGAGCCGATGAACTCGGCGATGGTGGCGCCGACCGTGGCGTTCAAGGCGGCGTATTTGAAGCCGACGAAACACTGCGGCATCGCCGCGGGCAGTCGCACCTTCCAGAACACCCGCGCCCAGTTGGCGCCGGTCGCGCGGCTGAAGCGCTCCAGCTCCTCGGACAACGAGCTGAAGGCGAGGATGGCGTTCAGCACGATCGGGAAGAAGCAGACCAGGAAGACGATGATCACCTTCGGCAGCAGGCCGAAGCCGAGCCAGGAAATGAACAACGGCGCGAAGGCGATCTTCGGCGTCATCTCGATCGAGACGAAGAAGGGATAGATGGTGCGCCGCAGGATGCTGGAGAAGGCGATCGCAAGGCCGAGCGGCACGGCGATCGAGATCGCGATCACATAGCCGAGGATCGCCTCCAGGCCGGTGACATAGGTGTATTCCAGGAGCCGGGGGAGATCGGCGCGGCTCGCCATGAGGATCTCGGAGGGCTTGTTCAGGATGTAGCGGGGGACATGGAAGAGATCGATCGACACTTCCCAGACCAGGAAGAAGCCGATGAAGAACAGCACGAACATCCAGGATTTCGCCGCCCAGCGCGAGAGCGGCGCGAACCATTTCGGCCCGAGGCCGGTCGGTTCAGAGGATGCCGAAGCCATGGAAGATCCCCTGGATGTCGGCGACATAGTTGGCGAATTTGGCTGAGCGCTTGACCTCGAGGTCGCGCGGCCAGGGCAGATCGATCTCGATCACCCGGTCGATCCGGCCCGGCCGCGGCGTCACCACGCAGACCCGACTGGAAAGCTGCACCGCCTCCTCGATCGAATGCGTCACGAAGACCACGGTCGGCTTCTTCTGCATCCAGAGCGCCTGCAGGTCGCTGCGGATGCTTTCGCGGGTCATGGCGTCGAGCTTGCCCAAGGGCTCGTCGAGCAGCACGGTCTTCGGGTCATGCACCAGCGCCTGGCAGAAGGCGGCGCGCTGTTGCATGCCGCCGGAAAGCTCGTGCGGCATGCGATGGGCGAAGCCTTCGAGCCGCACGGATTTCAAGAGCTCGTCGATGCGCGCCTGGTACGCGCGTGGATCGAGGCCGCGCAGTTCCAGCTGCAGCGCGATATTGCCTTCGACCGCGCGCCAGGGCACCAGGGTGTTGTCCTGGAACATGATGCCGATGTCGGTGCGCGGTTCATCGACCACCGCGCCGTTGACCCGAATCTCGCCATCGGTGGGGTCGAGCAGTCCGGCGATCATCAGCATCAGCGTAGACTTGCCGCAGCCCGAAGGGCCGAGCAGTGAGATGAACTCGCCGCTCTCGATGGTGAGGTCGACCGGCCCGAAGGCATGGACCGCATCGGCCCCGAGGTCGAAGGTCTTGGAGACGGAGGTGAGCTGGACGGCGGCGGTCATGGGCGCGAGCAGAGCATAAAAATGCCCCGGGAGCACGTGTGCCCCGGGGCTTCCTTCAACGTGAGGCCTATTTCGGCAGGAAGTCGTTGGTGTAGAAGGCCGTGGCCGGCTGGTCGGTCTTCAGGTCGTTGTATTTCTTCATCAGGTTCAGCATGTCATCCCAATCGGAGGCGACGTTCAGGCCGAGCACCTTGTCCTTGTTGGCCTTGGAGTAGAGCACGCCGATGGTGACGCCGAGCACCTCGCGGGCCTGGGCCTTGCCGGCATCTTCCGCCATGGTGCCGCCGACGATGTCGGCCATCGAGGCGATCGCCGCATCCGGGTTGGCCGCAGTCTCCTTGTAGGCCTTCACCGTCGCGGCCATGAAACGCTTCACCAGGTCCGGGTTCTTGGCGATCGTGTCCTTGGTGGTCACGATGCAATAGCCGACCTGGTTCACGCCGTAGTCGGAATAGGGGAAGGTGACCGGCGCCGCGCCGCCATTGGCCTTGATCTCCGCCGGCTTGTCGTCGAGGCCGCCGAGGATGCCGACCGCGCCGCCCGCCTTCTGCAGATAGGAGGAGACCAGCGCGCCGTCCGGCACGTTGGTGATCTTCACGTCGCCTTCGGCCAAGCCCGCATTCTTCAGGACCAGCGGGAAGAAGGTGTTCACGCCCGCGTTCGCCGTGGTGAGCAGCGCCTTGCCCTTGAGGTCCTTGATGTCCTTCACGCCGGCATCGGGCTGCACGATGATCGCCTCGGTGCCCATGGCGTCGATCACGCCGACCGAGACCAGCGGTGCGCCCTGCGCCGCGAGATTGGTCATCGAGGCACAGGAACCGTAGGAGAAGGTGCTGTCGCCGTTGGCGACCAGGCGGTGCGCCGAGCCCGAGCCGTTGCCCGACCGGATGTCGAGGTCGATGCCCTGCTCCTTGTAATAGCCCTTGTCCTTGCCATAGGCGAAGCCGGCATGGGAGCCGTAATACATCCAGTTCAAGCGCAGCCGCACCGCGTCGTCGGCCGAGGCGACGCTCGCCACAAAGCCGAGTCCGGCCGCGATCACGCCGGCGCCGAGGATCACATCCCGCATTCTGTTCATCTTCCGCACTCCCTATCTGTCGCGTTTTTCCGCGGCGCGGACGTAGATCTCCGTTCGCAGAACATAGTGTTCTGCGGCGCTTCCGGCTCGCGGTGTTTCATTCGATGTTGTCGGCGCGCCCCTGTCTTTTCGGCTTCAGGCGCACCATCACGCAACCATCCTGTGCCGCTCCCTGTCATGCATATTGATTTTAAGAGACCAATACTTGACGATGACGGACAAGGGGAATGCGAACCCAGGGAGCCGGCAGTGGCAGCGAAATCCGCAGCAGCGAAATCGACACCCGCGAAATCCGTCGGCGAGTTGCCGTCCTTCAACTTCATCCTGCAGCCGGAATTCCCGGTGAATGCGCTCATCCTCGCGACCGAGGCCCTGCGCATCGCCAACCAGAACAGCGGGCATGAACTTTTCCGCTGGCGCATCGTCTCGGAGGACGGCGCGGCGGTGCGCGGCTCGAACGGAATGTGGATCCAGGCCGATTGCGATCTGCCGTCGATGCCGCGCGCGATGTTCACGCTGGTCTTCGAGGGCAATCTTCCGACCCAGCGCAATTCGCCGAAGCTGCTGAACCAGCTGCGCGCGGCGGCGCGGTTCGGCGGCAATGTCGGCGGCGTCGATACCGGCACCTTCGCCCTGGCGCAGGCCGGACTGATCGGCGAGCGCGAGACCGTGCTGCATTGGGAGGCGACACCGACCTTCCACGAGCGCTTCCCCGAGGCGAAGACCAAGAACCAGATCTATCTGATCGACGGCAAGCGCATCGCCTGCGCCGGCGGTGTGGCTACACTCGACATGATGCTGGAACTGATCGGCCGGCTCTACGATCCGGCGCTGGCCAACGAGGTGGCGGACGCGCTTGTGCACACGCCGCGTGCCGCGCAGACCGTGCAGCGGCTGGGCGATGCGGCGGGGCCGAAGAAGGCGCTTTCGGACCGCATCGTCGCGGTGATGGAGAGCAATCTCGACGTCCCGCTGGATCTCGACGGCATCGCCGCCAAGCTCGGCGTCTCCAGCCGGACCGTGGTGCGCGAATGCCGGCGGAGCTTCGGAGAGACGCCGATGCGGCTCTATCTTCGCATCCGCCTGCAGGCGGCGCGCAACATCCTCTTCTACGAGGAGTTCAGCATCAAGGACGTGGCGGTCGCCTGCGGCTTCTCCTATCCCGCCGTGTTCAGCCGCGCCTTCCGTGCCCAGTTCAAGCAGACGCCGCGGGCCTTCCGCGCCAGCTTCCGCGCC
>JAYSFH010000413.1:0-3247 GCA_041913405.1 Dongia sp.
GCCATGCGCGCCGGCCCGCTGCGGACCTTCTTCACCGTCACCTTGCCGGGTTGCCGCTACGGTGTGATGAGTGCCGGCTTCGTGATCTTTACCCTGATCTTCACCGATTTCGGCGTGCCGAAGGTGATCGGCGGTTCCTATGACGTCCTGGCGACCGACATCTACCAGCAGGTGATAGGCCAGTTCAATTTCCAGATGGGCGCCGTCATCGGCCTGTTGCTGCTGGCGCCGGCGGTGATGTCCTTCGCCGCCGACCGCATCACCACGCGCCGCCAGCAATCCATGGTCTCATCCCGCGCCGTGCCGCTGGAGCCGAAGCCGCGCCCCGCCGTCGATCGCGCCTGCTTTGTCTTCGCCCTGCTGATCGCGGCCTTCCTGCTGGGCGTCATGGGCATGGCGGCCTTCGGCAGCGTGGTGAAGTTCTGGCCCTACAATCTGACGCTCACCTTGGAGCACTACGATTTCGGCAAGCTCGGCACCGACGGCTGGAATCCCTTCTGGAACAGCCTGAAGCTCTCGGCTTTCACCGCCGTGTTCGGCACGGCGATCGTCTTCACCGGCGCCTATCTGGTCGAGAAGATCCGCGGCTTCGGCGTTGCGCGCTCGGCCGTGCATCTGCTCGCCATGCTGCCGCTGGCGACGCCGGGCCTGGTGCTCGGGCTCTCCTACATCTTCTTCTTCAACAGCCCGTCCAACCCGCTCAATTTCGTCTACGCGACCCTCGCGATCCTCATCCTCAACACGATCACGCATTTCTACACGGTCTGTCATTTGACTGCGGTGACCGCGCTGAAGCAGCTGGATGCGGAATTCGAAGCGGTCTCGGCCTCGCTGAAAGTGCCGGTCTGGCGTACCTTCCTGCGGGTAACTGTGCCGGTCTGCCTGCCGGCGATCCTCGACATCGCGATCTATTACTTCGTGAACGCGATGACCACCGTCTCGGCGGTGATCTTCATCTACACCGGCACCACCAAGCTGATGGCGATCAACGCCCTCAACACCGATGACGCCGGCAACAGTGCCGCCGCCTGTGCCATGGGCATGACCATCGTGTTCACTTGCGCGCTGGTGCGTGGGCTACATGCACTCGCTGGTCGAACTTTTCTGGCGCGGCACCAGGACTGGCGGCATCGCGGCGCGTGAGGCGAGGGGAGTCGCCTTGCGATAGGAATTGGCCCAAAATACCCCCTCGACCTGGGGGTGTTCTTGCAAACCTGGACCGACCCGGAACAGACCAAGTCTGCTCAAGTCAGGACGCTCTATGACTGGTGGAGCGCCAATGCCGGTCCTTCGGGCATCCCGAAGCGCGACGCCTTCGACGTGCTCGAACATCGGTTGCTGATGCCCAACGTCTTGATCTCGGATGTCGAGCCGGAGCCCTTCCGCATTCGCTATCGCCTGGTCGGGACGCGGATCGTCCACAATCTCGGCGTCGATTTTACCGGCCGTTACCTGGATGAGTTTCTCGGCCCGAACTTCACCATTCCCTGGTCGCAGTTCTACCGCCAGGCCTACACCACACGCCGGCCGCTGATGGGCGCTGTGACCGAGCCGACCCGGGCCGGGAACACCTTCACGTATGAGTTCGGGATCTTTCCGGTCACACGCGGCGACGCGGCGGTGGAGCAGTTCATCGCGCTCGAGGATTACTTCGACTTCACCCTGACCTCGGGCGCGCTGGCCGGTCTCTGACCTATTCGCGGCAACCCGCGAGCATCGGTTTCAGCGCCGCGGCGGCGCCCTCGGCGCTGAACTGGCCCTTCCAGCCGAACGGCGACATCGAGACCGTGAAGCTCTTGCTGGCGGCAATGTCCTCGGCAAGGCGCTGAAACACGACCTGCGCGTTCAGGTCCGAGGCCGCGAAGGTGAGTTCGGCATCTTTCGCCACCGCGGTGATCTCGCTGCGCCCGCGATCGGTGGCGAAGGTGAGGGTATAGCGGTGGTCGTCCGGCACCGAAACCCTGAACTGGTGCGAGCGCAGGATCACCTGCGGGGCGCCCGTGACCGGGCAAACGAACATCACCGCATTCTCCCGCGCGTCCTTGGTGCCGGCATAGCGCGCACCCTTGTGCTCCAGCCCGTCCCAGGGATCGGACTGCGCATGCGCCGCCGTGGCCAAGATCAGGAAGGTGAGGGCGAACATCCACTTCATCGCTTGCGCTCCTGCGCCACGGTTTCCTGGACGATATCGAGAAACGCTTTCACCAGCGGGGTTCCCTTCCGGTCCGCGAGACAGGCCACGTATTCGGTCGAGGCCATCACCGGCCCTTCGAACTCCAAGGCTTTCAACCGCATGTCGTCGCCGAACTCTGCGCGTGCCACGATGCCGATCCCCAGGCCGGCGGCCACCGCCTCGCGGATTGCCTCGCGGCTGCCGATCTCCAGCACCTCGCCGGTCTTGATCCCGGTCCCCTTGATCGCCGCCTCGAAACACTGCCGCGTGGTCGAGGAGGGCTCGCGCAAGACCAGCCGATGCCCGGCCAGTTCCGCGATCTTGATCCGCCGTCGCTTGGCCCAGGTATGGGCGCGATCGACGAAGCAGATCAGCTGGTCCTGCCGGAACGGGATCGCATGGATCCGCGGGTCGGGATTCACGTTGGCGGCGATGGCGACATCGACGCTCTGGTCCAGCAGGTCTTCCTGCAGCTTGGTCGAATTGCCGATCGACATCGAGAGCCGCAGGTTGGGGTAACGCCGGTTGAACACCGCCAGAAACGGGATCGAATGATAGGGCGCGTCGGCGCCGATCCGCAGGTGCCCGCGCTTCAGGCCCTTGGCGGAGGTCAGCACCTGCTCGGCCTCGATCTCCAGGCCGAACAGCCGCCAGGTGATCTCCAGGAGCTGCTTGCCGATGTCCGTCAGCTCGATCTTGCGGCGCCGCCGGTCGAACAGGTGCACTCCATAGCGCTCCTCGAGCGCCCGGACCTGGCCGGAGAGGGTCGGCTGAGTCACGTGCAAGTTATTGGCTGCCTTGGTAAAACTGCCTTCGGTCGCGACCGCGTGGAAGGCCCGGAGCTGGCTCTGGCTGATGCTCATGACAGAATAGGTTGGCCCTATAGGTCACATAACTGTTAACGATTGGATTTATAGTACGGCACGCGACCATAATCCAGCCATCCCCATTGGAGAGAGATAATGGCGCCCGCGCATGATCCCTGGCTGCTGACCCCCGGCCCGCTCACCACCTCGATGACCGTGAAGCAAGCGATGCTGCACGACTGGGGCTCGCGCGATGCCGGCTTCGTCG
>JAYSFH010000413.1:3312-4084 GCA_041913405.1 Dongia sp.
CAGGGCAGCGGCACCTTCGCCGTCGAGGCGATGCTGACCGGCTTCGTCGGTCCCAAGGACAAGCTGCTGATCCTCATCAACGGCGCCTACGGCAAACGCATGGCGAAGATCTGCGAATACGCCAAGCGCACCGCCGTGCTGCTGGAATGGCCCGAGGATCAGCCGGTCGATCCCGTCAAAGTCCGCGAGACCCTCGCCGCCGACCAGGCGATCACCCATGTCGCCGTGGTCCATTGCGAAACCACCTCCGGCATCCTGAACCCGATCGTCGAGGTCTCGAAGGTCGTGGCCGAAGCCGGCCGCAAGCTGCTGATCGACAGCATGAGCGCTTTCGGTGCGCTGCCGATTGACGTCCAGACCGTGACCTTCGACGCGGTTGCCGCGTCTTCCAACAAATGCATTGAGGGCGTGCCGGGCCTGGGCTTCGTGCTCTGCCGCGTCTCCGCGCTGGAAAAGACCAGGGGCAATGCCCTGTCGCTGACCCTCGACCTGTTCGAGCAGTGGCAGAACCTGGAGAAGACCAGCCAGTACCGCTTCACCCCGCCGATCCACTGCATCGTCGCTTTCGACCAGGCGCTGACTGAGCATGAGCAGGAGGGCGGCGTGCAGGGCCGCGGCGGCCGCTATCGCAACAACCACAAGATTCTGGTCGAGGGCATGCGCGCGCTCGGCTTCGAGACCTTGCTCCCCGATCGCCTGCAGGCGCCGATCATCGTCACCTTCCACATGCCGGCCGATCCGAAATTCGTGTTCGAGAAATTCTACGACGGCC
>JAYSFH010000414.1:0-2487 GCA_041913405.1 Dongia sp.
ATTGTCTGTCAGGCATCGATCCGGAACGACTAGGCGCGCTCCGGCTGAAGGCGCATCCCTCGGTGACACTGCTGTCTTCGCTCTATCCGCTGCTGCGCATCCGTGACGTTGCCGCCGGCAAGGCGGAGGGGGCGTCGCTGGATGCCGGCGGCGTCGATCTGATGATCTGGCGCAGAGACTGCGTGCCGCTCTGCATACCGCTGGATCCTGCCGCGTTTCGCTTCATCCGCGCCCTGGTCGATGGGCGAAGCTTGAGCGAAGCGACCGAAAGCCTGCCGCCGGACCGCCTGCCGGGGCTGCTGGCCGAGATCGTCCTCGGCGGTGCCTTCCTTCAGTCGTTCTGATCGAGGAAGGCCCCGACGCTCTTCATATAGAGCTCGGTCTCCTCGACATGCGGCATGTGGCTGGAATGCTCGAAGATCTGCCAGCGCGCGCCCTTGATGTTGTCCTTGTAGGGCTGCACCGTCGCCGGCGTCGCCTCGTCATATTTGCCGGAGATGAGCAGGGTCGGGACCTGGACCTTGTGCAGCCGGTCGATGATCGACCAGTGCTTCAGGCTGCCGATCACGTGGAACTCCGAAGGACCGTTCATGGTGAAGTAGACCGTCGGATCGGCCTCGATCTGGGCGAAGCTGCGGGTGACTTCCTCCGGCATCGGCTGCACCCGGCAGACATGGCGTGCGTAGAACACCATCATCGCCGTGGTGTATTCCTTCGAGGTCGTGGTGCCGGCGGCTTCGTGCTCCAGCAGAGTCTTCTGCACGTCGGGCGGCAGCGCATCGCGGAGCTTGTTCGCCTCCTGCACCCAGAGCTCCATCGAGGCAGGCGAGTCCGAGATGGTCAGCGACTTCAGGCCCTTCGGCTGGGTCACCGCATGCTCGGCGCCGAGCATGCCGCCCCAGGACTGGCCGAGCAAAAGATAGGCGCCGCGGATGCCGAGATGGTCGAGCAGATTGTTGAACTCGTCGAGGAAGAGCTCGACGGTCCAGAATCCCACGCCTTTATCGGGCAGATGCGTGGACTTGCCGCAGCCAAGCTGGTCGTAGTGGACGACTGCGCGGCCTTGGGATGCGATCAGCTTCATCCGGTCGGTATAGTCGTGCGACGCGCCCGGGCCGCCATGCAGGATGACCAACGGCTTCTTCGCTGCCTTCAAGTCACCAGTGACGCGGTACCAGGTCTGGTGACCGCGGAATGATGCGAAGCCTTCGGTTGCGCGCGGCTCGGCCATGGTTCTTCCCCTCATTGAACTGAGGCCAACCTAGCGCCGCCGCGAAACCGCGAGCCAGCTAGCAAAAATTATAGGGCGGAGAGATTCAGCAGGCGCCGTCGAGCAGCCGGTAATGCGCGGCGCGGGCGATTGCCTGGACCCGGTTCCTGGCGCCGAGCTTCCGGATCGCGAGATTGAGATGCAGGTTGACCGTGCCGACCGCGCGACCGAGCCGGTGCGCAATCTGCTTGGCGGTCAGGCCCTGGGCGGTGAGGCGCAGGCATTCACGCTCCCGCGCGGTCAGGCGGACGTGCCGACAGGTTCTTGTCGCGGCGTCGAAATCCGCGGCGACGACGTTGTGAAAGATATGTCCGATCAGGCTGATGGCCGCCAGATGCGGCCGCAGGCCCTCGTCGAAGTCGCCTTCGGGATCGATGCGGATCCCGGTGAAGGTGGCAAAGTCCCCGTCCGAGAGATGGATCGGCACCGTCACCCCGCAAGTCATCCGGGTGTCCCGGAGATAGGAGACGACCGGCGCGTGCCTCGGCCCCATGACCGGGGCGAGGGGAGGGTCCTCGGGGTGGGCGTAGGACCAGACGAAGGGAGTCGAGCGCCGGGCGGCCACCCATTGCACGGGATCGATCTGGTAGTAGCCGCCCCGGCACCAGAGGTCGGCCATATTGGCCTCGATGTTCCGCAGCTTGAGCAGGCTGGGGGTGATCAGCTCGCCGTCATGGGCGAAAGGCACCGGGGTGTAGTCATAGATGACGGAGGTGAAGCCGAAGGCCGAGAGGGCGTCCTGGGCCGCATCCAGGCGGTCTTCCAGCCCATGCGCCCGTTCCAGCGCCGTCTCAAAGGCCGGGAAGGCGTCGAAACCATTGGAAACATCCATGGGGCCCCACCTTACCCACCCCCTAGTAAATTTGCTAGCTTTGCCGTTCGCAGATGCGGGACGTAACCTTCCCGCAACCACCCAAGGGTCCGGCGGGCCGCGATCAGTCGCGGCCTGGTCCAAAGCCGTCCCGGGTGACAGGGTCGCGCGCGATAAAAGAACCGGAACTGGTTGAAACAAGGAGGCTATCCATGATGAAGACGCGTTGGCTCGGCATCTCTGCCGGAGCCCTCTGTATGGCGGCAGCCATATTCGCCGGCACGTCCTCAGCGGACGCGCAGGATCACCGCGGCGGCACGATGCGCCTGGTCGCCGTCGGCGCCGGCGGCACGATCGATCCGCAGATCAATTACACGCTGCAATACTGGCAGCTCTACCAGGGTCT
>JAYSFH010000414.1:2497-4076 GCA_041913405.1 Dongia sp.
AGAAGGGTGTCGGCGAGGAAGGCTTCAAGGTCGTCCCCGATATCGCCGAGGACATGCCGCAGGTCGCCGACGACGGCAAGACGCTGATCTTCAAGATCCGCAAGGGCATCAAGTTCTCGAACGGGCAGGAGCTGACCACCAAGGACGTGGTCGCCTCGTTCCAGCGCATCTTCAAGGTTTCGAGCCCGACCGCGGGCGGCTTCTACAACGGCATCGTCGGCGCCGATAAGTGCCTCGCGGAACCGGCGACCTGCACGCTCGAGGGCGGCGTGGTCGCCGACGAGGCGGCGAACACCGTCACCATCCACCTGACCCAGCCCGACGCCGAGATCTACTACAAGCTCGCCGTGCCGCATGCGGTCATCCTGCCGGCCGATGCTCCGGCCAAGGACGTCGGCACCGACGCGATCCCTGGCACCGGCGCCTACATGGTCGAGAGCTACGATCCCAACAAGCAGCTCAAGATCGTGCGCAACCCGCACTTCAAGGAATGGAGCAAGGATGCGCAGCCGGACGGCTATCCGGACGTCGTGGTCATGGATTTCGGCCTGACCGATGAAGCGGAGATCACCGCGGTCGCCAACGGCCAGGCCGACTGGGCCTTCGACCCGCCGCCGGCGGATCGCCTGGCCGAGATCGGCACCAAGTACAAGGACCAGGTGCACGTCACGCCGCTGACCGCGATGTGGTACGCGCCGATGAACGTCAACATCCCGCCGTTCAACAACGAGAAGGCGCGGCAGGCTGTTGCCCATGCGATCGACCGCAACCAGGTGGTGAAGCTGTTCGGCGGCAAGGTGCTCGCCCAGCCGGTCTGCCAGATCCTGCCGCCGGGCTTTCCTGGCCATGAGACCTATTGCCCGTTCACCAAGAATCCGGGTGGCGGGAAGTACAATGGCCCCGACATGGACATGGCCAAGAAGCTGATGGAGGAATCCGGTCAGAAGGGTCAGCCGGTCACGGTGATCTCGGAAGACAGCGCGGTTTCGAAGTCGGTCGGCACCTACCTGCAGAGCGTGCTGAACGAGCTGGGCTTCAAGGCCGAGCTGAAGCCGATCTCGTCGAACATCCAGTTCACCTACATCCAGAACACCAACAACAAGGTGCAGATCAGCGTCACCCAGTGGTATCAGGATTATCCGGCCGCTTCGGACTTCCTGAACATCCTGTTCGGCTGCGACAACTTCCACCCGGGCTCGGATTCCTCCGTCAATATTGCCGGTTTCTGCGACAAGGACATCGACAAGATGATGAAGGAGGCGATGGCCACCGCCGTCACCGATCCGGCGAAGGCCAACGAGATGTGGAAGGCGATCGACAAGGCGACCACCGACAAGGCGCCGGCGGCGATCCTGTTCACCCCGAAGCACGTGGATTTCATCTCCAAGCGCCTCGGCAACTTCCAGTTCAATCCGCAGTACTACTTCATGGTCTACCAGGCGTGGGTGCAGTGATTGCCCATCGTCATTGATTGCTGACGCCACCCGTTCTCGAACATGGCAGCGTCAGAAACTTCGATTACCGGTAATACTCCTGGACAAGCGGATCCGGTCGGCGCGAAGCGCCGGCCGGCCGCGGG
>JAYSFH010000415.1:0-4076 GCA_041913405.1 Dongia sp.
TCCAGAAGCTCGGCCGCAAGGCGCTGCCCTTACAGATGGACATGACTAGGCTGGACGAAATCGAGAGCGCGGTCGCCGAGGCTGACCGGCATTTCGGCAAGATCGACGTGCTGGTCAACAATGCCGGGGCGAGCCCGGTGAACCTGGCCGAGAACGTCAACGAGGCTGATTTCGACCTCACCCTGCAGGTGAATCTGAAGGGCACCTTCTTTGCCAGCCAGGCGGCGGGGAAGCTGATGATCGCCCGGCGCTATGGCCGCATCATCAACATGAGTTCCCAGGCCGGCAGCGTGGCGCTGCGCGGCGAGCCGATCTACTGCATGACCAAGGCCGGGATCGACCACCTGACCCGCTGCCTGGCGCATGAATGGGGCCGCTACAACATCTGCGTCAACGCGGTGGCACCGACCTTCGTCTGGACCGACGGCACGCGGCCGGCGTTGTCCGACCCGGAATTCCTGAAGCAGACGGTCGCGAAGATTCCCTTGGGCCGCATCGGCGAGCCGAAGGAGGTCGCCGGCGCGGTGGTGTTCCTGGCCTCGCCGGCCGCCTCGCTGGTCAACGGCACCATCCTGCATGTGGATGGCGGCTGGACGACGGGCTAGTCTCTCTCCCTGATTCGCCGCCTCGTCATCCCCAATTCATATGAGTGGACAGAATGCCCAGGATTGCGCGCAAGGACATCCTCGAGAAATTCCGCGGGATGATGGCCCGTAAGGAGCCGATCGTCGGCGGCGGCGCCGGCACCGGCCTCTCGGCCAAGTGCGAGGAGGCCGGCGGCATCGATCTCATCGTCATCTACAATTCCGGGCGCTACCGCATGGCGGGCCGCGGCTCCCTGGCCGGCATCCTCGCCTACGGGAATGCGAACGAGATCGTGGTCGACATGGCGCGCGAGGTGCTGCCGGTGGTGAAGAAGACCCCGGTCCTGGCCGGCGTCAACGGCACCGATCCCTTCCTGCTGGTCGATCCCTTCCTGAAGCGGCTGGGCGAGCTCGGCTTCTCCGGCATCCAGAACTTCCCGACCGTCGGGCTGATCGACGGCACCTTCCGGGCGAACCTGGAGGAGACCGGCATGGGCTACGGGCTGGAGGTCGATCTCATCCGTCGCGCGGTCGCGCTCGATTTCCTGACCACGCCTTATGTCTTCTCGCGCGACGAGACTGTCGAGATGACCAAGGCGGGCGCCGATATCATCGTCTGCCACATGGGGCTCACCACCGGCGGATCGATCGGCGCCGAGACGGCGCTGACGCTCGACGACTGCGTGACGCGGATCAACGAATGGTCGGAAGCGGCGCTCTCGATCCGCAAGGATGCGATCGTGATCTGCCATGGCGGGCCGATCTCGATGCCGGACGACGCCAGCTACGTGCTGAAGCACTGCCCGAACTGCCACGGCTTCTACGGCGCTTCGAGCATGGAACGGCTGCCGACCGAGATCGCGCTCACCGAGCAGACCCGGAAGTTCAAGCAGATGGTTCGCTAAGCCACCGGGGTGCTAGGCGGCGTGCGCGGCGGTCGCCTGGGCGCGCGCCAGCAGGGCGTGCATCACCAGGTCGATCATCGCCGCGGCGAAGCGGTCGCGCGGCACCCGGTCCATGCCGATCAAGCCGCCGCGCACGATGCCGATCAGCATCGACGGCACGGTCTCGAGATCGACCGGGCGGAACTCGCCGCTGGCGATGCCCTGCTCCAGGATGGTGCGGGCCGCTTCGACGAAGGGCCGGCGGCGGCGGCGGAACTCGTTGCGCCAGCGCCGCATCACCGCCGACTGGTCGTCGGTCAGCATGCGGAGCGCCGCGACCTGTCCGCCCAGAGCATTCAAGAGCGCCTGGAGCAGCCGTTCTAGCGACCGGCCGGGCTGGTCGCGGTCCTTCAGGATCGCCGCCACCTCGGCATCGAGGCGGTCGAGTCCCGACTTGAAGACTTCCAGGAACAGCTCTTCCTTCGACGGAAAGTAGCGATAGAGGGTCGGCTTCCCGACCTCGGCCAGTGCCGCGACGTCGCGCATTTGCACGGAATCATAGGGGTTTGCCCCGAACAGATCCGTTGCGGCACTGAGGATCTTCTGGCGGCGTTCGTTGCGCCAATCGCGGCGGGGGAGCACAGTCATGACTTGTCACCGCGCGGTCGTTGAAAAGTAAACTTTCGAGTTCTATTTTAGGAAGGCGGACCGCCGGGTTCAAGCCGGAGTGGCGTATTAAGCTGATGAAAATGCCGGGGAGTGTGAAATTCGGAGGTCCGAACGAACGCCGGCGAGGAAATGACAGATCCGATGCGGGCTCGGCTCGTTCTCTTGATTGTGCTCATCGTCGCCCTGGGCGGCGGCGTATTCCTTTATTCACACCAGCGCGGGACCGCGGCCCAGGCACCGGGTAAACCGGACGCCAAGCCGGTCCCGGTCTCGGTCGTCGCGGTCGAGCAGAAGGCGGCGCCGGTCGAGATCCGCACCGTCGGCCGGGTGCAGACCCTGGCCAGCGTCGCGGTCCGCTCCCGGATCGACGGCGTGATTGCCAAGGTCTCCGTCACCGACGGCCAGGAGGTGAAGGAAGGCGACGAACTGTTCCGGATCGATGACCGCGAGGCGCAGGCGGCGCTCAAACTCGCCCAGGCCAATCTCGGAAAGGACCAGGCCTCGCTCGCCAATGCCAAGCGCCAGGTCGATCGCCTGACGCCGCTGGCCGCGAAGAATTTCACCACCAAGCAGGATTACGACGCGGCGACCACGCTCGTGGCGACCTTGCAGGCCACCATCGCCGCCGACCAGGCCGCGATAGATGCCGCGCGGGTGACGCTCTCCTACACCGTGATCACCGCGCCGATCTCCGGCCGGATCGGCACCGTGGTGCAGAAGCTCGGCAACGCGGTACGCTCGGCGGATTCGACCGCGCTCGTCACCATCAACCAGCTGCAGCCGATCCTGGTCGCCTTCTCGATCCCGCAGGAGAGCATGGGCGAGCTGCAGCGTGCGCTCGGCACCGGCAAGGTGCCGGTCTCGGTCACCATCCCCGACAGCAGCGCGCCCGCGCAACTGGGCGAGGTCTCCTATGTCGAGAACGCGATCGATCCCGCGACCAACACGCTGTCGGTGAAGGCCCAGTTCCCCAACGCCGACGAGTTCCTCTGGCCCAGCCAGTTCGTCAACGTGGTGATGACCATCCGCGTCGATCCGGACGCGATCGTGGTCCCGACCGTCGCCGTGCAGATGAACCAGGAAGGCGCCTATGTCTGGGTGGTCAGGGACGACAGCACGGTCGAGCTGCGCCCGATCACCGTCGCCCGCCAGGTCGGTCAGGACATGGTGATCGAAGGCGCGCTCAAGCCCGGCGAGAAGGTCGTGACCGAGGGCCAGCTCCGGCTGGAGAACGGCGCCAAGGTCGAGGTCTCCGCGGGCGCCGCACCGGACCCGCAAACCGAACCCTTGCCTGAAGGGGCGGTGAAGGTGGGCCAATGATGAGCCTGCCGGAGCTCTGCATCCGCCGGCCGGTGATGACATGTCTGCTCATGATCACCGTGGTGATGCTGGGCATCGCCGGCTACCGCCAGCTCCCCGTCGCCGCCTTGCCGCGGGTCGATTACCCGACCATCTCGGTCACCGCCTCGCTGCCCGGCGCCAATCCGGAGACCATGGCGTCCGCGGTGGCGACGCCGCTGGAGAAGCAGTTCTCGACCATCTCCGGCATCGATTCCATGAGCTCGACCAACACCCAAGGGTCGACAAGGATCACGCTGCAGTTCGACCTCGACCGCGACATCGACGGCGCGGCGCTCGACGTGCAGTCGGCGCTGAGCGTCGCCGCCCGGCGCCTGCCGACCGAGATGACCGACCCGCCCAGCTTCCGCAAGGTCAACCCGGCGGACCAGCCGATCCTGCTGCTGGCGCTCACCTCGAAGACGCTGCCCTTGTCGGCGGTGGACGAATACGCGGAGTCCTATATCGCCCAGCGGCTATCGCTGCTGGAAGGCGTCGCCCAGGTGCTGGTGTTCGGCGCGCAGAAATTCGCCATCCGCATCAAGGTCGATCCCAACCAGCTCTCCTCGATGGGCGTCGGCGTCGATGAAGTCGAGACCGC
>JAYSFH010000416.1:0-4066 GCA_041913405.1 Dongia sp.
CCTTCGGCAAAGAGCGGCACGGCGATCAAGGTCAGGAAGATGCTGACCGCCGTCACCAGATTGGGATGCACGCGCGCCCGCGCCAGCGGCGGCACCATCAGCCAGACCAGCGGCGGATAGACGTATTTGGTGAAGAAGTCGGTCGAGCCTTTGTAGTTCGACCAGAATAGGAAACGCTCGGCCTTTCGCGCCTGCTCCGCGGTGTCGATGCGGAAGATGTAGTAGGGCGTGCTGCGCCGCAGCTTGCGGATGAAGGCCGGAAACTCGGCCTGCGTCAGTGCCGGCAAGGCGGCGACTGCCTGCGAAAGCCGGGTCGCCGCTCTGTCGATCCGCGCGACGTCGCCGGGCTCGATCCGGGCGATGACAGCATCGCCGTCCGGCGCGTCGCCGCGCGCAACCTTGCTGCCGGCATTCTGGCCGAGATAGCCGTAGAGCCGCGCATCGGCAAGGGAAGCCGCATCGGTCGCGAGCACCGGTTCATTGGCCGCCGCGGCGGCCAGCCGCTCGCCGCAGCTGCCGGCCGATTTGACCACGCGCACCGGCGCTTTCAGGCGCGGCTCGAGCACGAACTGCGTCTCCGCGGCGCTGCCGCAATCGACGATGACTTCGCTGATTTCGATCCTCTGATGCCGCGCCGCCTTCAGATGGCGTTCGATCAGGGACATGCCGAAGACACGCTGCGCGGAGGCTTCCGCAGCGTCGATCCACAATTTCATTCTTTCAATAACCTTCGAGACGGATGAGCCAGGCGCCGCCGACGCTGGCAAACACGAGGATCGGCAGCCAGGCGGCGACCACCGGCGGCACGGCGCCGGTTTCGCCCAAGGACATGACCAGGCCGTCGGCGATGAAGTAGAGGAAGCCGAGACCGAAGCCGATCGCCATGCCGGCCGCAAGGCCGCGGTCGCGGCGATAAATGCTGTGCGCCACCGGTGCTGCGAGCAGGATCATCAGGATCGAACTCATCGGCAGCGAGAAGCGCTTCTGCAGCCAGGCCTCGTAGAAATAGGTCGGCCGCACGCCGACATCCTGCGAGGTGGCGAAGGACCAGATCTTCGCCAAGGTCATCGCCTGCGGCAACTCGATCAGGTTGGAGAACTCGGCCGGAGTCAGCGTGGTTTCCCAGATCATCGTGCCGTTATGGCCGGCCTGCGACGGATGATCCGGCGTGATCGACGTGGTCCAGACGTCGCTCAGGGTCCATTGGCGGGCCTGGGTGTCGTAGTGCGCTTCGGCGGCCTGGCGGACGCGGACCAGAATGCCGGTATCGCCGCGTTCGAAGATCCGCATCTCCTTCAAGGTCGCGCCATTCTTGCCGACGCTGGTGACCTCGACGACGGAGCGGCCGTCCTGGATGAAGACCGGGTCGCCGTCGGATTTCGAGTTGCGGTCGACGTAGATGTCGCGCGCGACCATGGCATTGATCGCCCGGGGCACCACCTGGTCCGCCAGCAGGAAATGCGCAACACCCACCAGGAGCACGGCCGGCAGGAAGGAGAGCAGCACAGCGTTGTAGGGCGCGCCGGAGGCCTTGAAGGCCAGGATCTCGTTGTCGCGCTCGAGGCGACCGAGGGTCATCAAGGTGGCAAGCAGCACGCCGAAGGGTGTCAGGAAGCTCACGATCTCCGGCAGGCGCAGCACGGCATAGAGCGCCAGCGCGCTGAAATGCCCGTCGCCGCGCTTCATCACATCGATGCTGTTCGACAGCAGGTCGAAGACCTGCAGCAGGGCGGTGAAGCTGATCAGCAGCAGCGCCAGCTGGGCGAAGAAGACGCGCAGGACGTAGCGGCTGAACGTGCTCATTCGGCGACCTTGCGCAGTCGCTGCGGCAGCAGGCGCTTGAACCAGGCGCCGATCGCGTTCAAGCCGTCGAACAGATGGGCAAGGGGATCCTGGCCGGGCTTCCGGTCCGCCACCCAGAACAGCCAGAGACTGCAGGCGGCGAAGATCGCACAGGGGACCCAGAGGGCCGGGATCGCATCCAGCGCCTTGCGCCGGACCATGGCCTCGCCGAACTGCAGGACCTCGTAATAGAAGATCAGGAACAGCACGCCGACGATCATCCGCACGCTCTTCGACGTCCGCCGCGAGGATATGCCGACCGGGAAGGCGAGGAAGGGCAGGAACAGGATCGAGACGGTCCGCACCATGCGCTCGTGGAGTTCGGCGGTGATGTCCTCGATATCGAGGTTGTCCGGCGTATCGAAGTAGACCTTCACCAACTCGGTGAACGTCAGCTCACTTTCCTTGTCGCCGCGCGCTCGGAATGGCTCGGGGGCGATCGATTCCAGCGGCAGGTCGAGTTGGTCGAAGGTCATCGCGCGCGTTGCGTCACCGTTGGCCGAGGTCTCGGAGCGGACGCCGTTGTGGAGCCGCAGCACCAGCGAGAAATCGGATTGCTTCTGCAGGTCGCCGCTTTCGGCGGTGAGGATGACGCTGCGGCCGGAATCGTCCTTCTCGTTGACGAAGATCTTGCTCAGAGTCCGGCCGCCGTCGGAGATGTCGCCGATCAGGATCGTCTTGCCCCCGAAGCCGTTGAAGAAGGCGCCGCGCTCGATTGCGGAGTCCCATTGCGTATCGGTGACGAGATGCACCAGCGCCCGGTAGCCGAAGCGGGTAACGGGCTGCAGCCAGCCGAGCAGGTAAGAGCTGATCATCACCAGAACGACGGCCAGAGCCAGGATCGGCACCATCAGCCGCAGCAGCGACATGCCGCTCGCGCGCATCGCGTCGAGCTCGCTTTCGCTTGAAAGCCGCGAGCCGGCATAAAGCACGCCGATGAAGAGCGCCGCGGGCAGCGCGATGCCGAGGTAGAACGGCACCAGGTTGCCGAGCATTTTCAGGATGATCGAAAGCGGGCCGCCGCGGTTGGCGAAGAGATCGAGAAGGTGGATCAAGCGCTGCATCAGCAGCGCCGCCATCGCGATCCCGACCGCCGCCAGCAGCGGCATCAGCACCCGGCGCAGGATGTAGGTGTCGATCAGGCGCATCAGGCGGCCGCCGAAGTCTGCGGCGGGTTGGTCTCGCCCAGCAGCATGATCTCGCCGATCGGCGCGAAGCCGGAACCGTCGGGCTTGAGCTCGCGCATCGACACGGTGAGCGTCCAGGCGCCATCTCCGCGCTCGCCACGGGAGAGGCGGTAGATGTGATAGCGCGACGGGTCGCGATGATCGGTCATCACCGCGGAAGCCGACGGCACGCCGATCACCGGCACCGAAGTGTTCGGCCCCTTCATCCGGCCGAGCTGCGACATATGCGTATGGCCGTGCAGCATCAGCTCGCAGCCGCGCTTCGCGATGATCTCGGCGAGCGGGCCGGCGTCGCGCAGGCTCTTTCGTTTGTAGGCGCCGCCGCCGAACGGCGGGTGGTGGATCAGGATGATGCGGAAGGCGCCGGCATCCCCGAGCTGCTCGAGCACGGCATCGAGGCGCTGCAGTTGATCGGGGCCGAGCTCACCCGCGGCGCTGAACGGTCGCGTCGGCAGAGCGGTCGAGACACCGATCAGCGCCATCCCGCCGACCCGGCGCATGAAGGGGAAGTCGCGCACGTCGCGCGGCGGCCGGTCGCCGCCATCGGCATGGCGCCCGGTCATGTATTCGTCCCAGAGCCCGGCAGCCTTGAGCCAGGGCAGGGCGACATAGGCATCGTGATTGCCGGGCACGACAGTGACGCGCTCGGCCGGGCCGATGCGCTTCAAGAACTCACGGGCCTGGGTGAACTCGGCCGGGAGGGCGATGTTGACCAGATCGCCGGTCACCGCGATATGGTCGGGCTGCTGGGCGGCAAGATCCTTCGCCAGCACGTCCAGCACCTCGATCCGGTGGATCTTCGATCGCTTCAGGCGCCAGGAGAGGAAGCCCGTCACCCGCGTCCCGGCGAGCGCCCGCAGTCCGGCGCGCGGGAGCGGCCCGATATGCAGATCGGAGATATGGGCGAGAGTCAGGCTCGGCACGCCACCGCCTCGGTTCAGGTCGCAGTCTCAGGTCGCAGTCTTAGGTCTCTGGGCGGTACATGGTCCTGAACCCGGAATCCGGTCAAGCCTTGATTTTCCTGCGGTAATTCAGGT
>JAYSFH010000417.1:0-4063 GCA_041913405.1 Dongia sp.
CCACGACGTTGCCGCGGAGGTGGGTCGCCATCAGATGCTGGATGACCTCGGTGTCGGTGGTGGATTGGAACAGCGAGCCGCGCTTCACCAGCTCGCGGCGAACCGCCGTCGCATTGGTGAGGTTGCCGTTATGACCAACCGCGAAGCCACCGAAGGCGAGTTCGGCGAACAGCGGCTGCACGTTGCGGAGAATGGTGTCGCCGGTGGTCGAATAGCGGACATGACCGATCGCGGCATGGCCGCGCAACTGCTCGATGACGGATTCTTTGTTGAAGCTGTCGGCGACATGGCCCATCTCGCGATGCGCATGGAAACGCTGGCCGTCGAAGGTGACGATGCCGGCGGCTTCCTGGCCGCGATGCTGGAGGGCGTGGAGGCCGAGAACCGCGTGGGCCGAGGCTTCATCGACCCCGTAAATACCTACAATGCCGCACTCTTCCTTGAGATGGTCGTCGTCGAAGGGGTGCGTCGTGAGCATTTTCCGGGTCGGCGTCCCTATGCTGCTCTCACTCGAACTCGCGGCGGCGCCGCTGGAATGGCGCCGTTACTGGGAACTCTCGATCAGCCGATCGAGGTCGTTCCGTTGCGCGTCCTTATACCCGGCTGTGGCCCCTTGTCCATCGGGATTCGACCCCGGAACTGCATTGGAGCCTTGCGTCTGACCGGTGCCTCCCGCGGGTGGCGGAGTCGTGCCGTTTTGGCCGGGTTCGGGTGCCGGCGCGGCCGGCTGGGTTCCGGGCTGTGGGACCATATTGCTGGGATCGCCGAGGGTCTTCACGCCCTGGTCGATCACCGCCTGGCCTTTCTCAATCACATAAGCCGGCACCATGGATTTGAGCATCTCGGCGCCCTTCTGGACCATGGGCAGGGTCTTGGCCTCGGCCACCGATTGCGGCCGGTCGCGCTCGTCGGGAATGGCCCAGACCATCAGCATATAGGCGCCGCAGACGATGATCGCGCCGATCACCAGGCCGAGCAGCAGGCCCAGCGAGCGGTCGATGGCGCCGATGGCACTGCCCCGCACCGCGCGCGAGATGACCTGGTTCAGGACCGCGCAGACGATCAGCGCCACGATGAAGATCGCGACCGCGGTCACCACGTTGGCGATCAGCGGCTCGGCGATGTATTTCTCGGCGATCGGCTTGGCGAAGGGGAAGAAGTAGACCGTCGCGACCACGGCGCCGACCCAGGAGAGGATCCACAGCACCACGTTCACGAAGCCGTTGGAAAAGGCTATCAGCGCCGAGAGGCCGATCACGACCAGGACGATGACGTCGATGAAATTCACGCTGCGAACATCCTTGGCCTAATCCCGGGCCCCTAGCCTCTGACGACATCCGGCCGCTTCGGCACCGAATTGGAACGCGACTCATTATAGAGCCAGTCGATCATGTCTTGTAGGTGGCCAACTTCCAAGACCTCGAGCCCCTCGATCTTCGGCGCCTTGCGGCCGCCCTTTACGGCTTGCGGGGCCAGAGCCCGCCGGAAGCCGAGCTTGGCCGCTTCCCGCAGGCGCGACTCGGATTGGGTCACCCGGCGAACCTCGCCGGAAAGGCCGATCTCGCCGAAAATCGCCACATCCTCCGGCACCGGCCGGTCGGTGAGCGCGGATATGAGCGCCAGGGCGCAGGAAAGATCGGCGGCCGGTTCGGCGATTCGCAGGCCGCCGGCGATGTTCAGGTAGACCTCGTTGCCGCCGAAGCCGAGGCCGCAGCGCGCCTCCAGCACCGCCAGCACCATGGCGAGGCGGTTGCCGTCCCAGCCGACCACCGCGCGGCGCGGCGTCGCCTGCGGCGAGGGCGAGACCAGGGCCTGGACCTCGACCAGCACCGGCCGCGTGCCTTCGATGCCGGCGAAGACCGCGGCGCCCGAGATGTTGCCGCGACGCTCGGCGAGGAACAGAGCGGAAGGATTGGCGACCTCGACCAAGCCACCGTCGGTCATCTCGAAGACGCCGATCTCGTTGGCCGGGCCGAAGCGGTTCTTGACCGAGCGGAGGATGCGGAACTGATGGCCGCGCTCGCCTTCGAAATAGAGCACGGTATCGACCATGTGCTCGAGCACGCGCGGGCCGGCGATCTGGCCGTCCTTGGTGACATGGCCGACCAGGATCAGCACGAAGCCGCGGCGCTTGGCGACGCGGATCAGCTCGGCGGCGCAGCTCCGCACCTGCGCGACGGTGCCGGGCGCTGAATCCAGCGTGTCGAGATACATGGTCTGGATGGAATCGATCACCACGACTTCCGGGGGCTCGCCGGTCTCCAGGGTCGCAATGATGTCGCGGATATTGGTGGCTGCCGCGAGGCGTGTGGCGCCGGCGCCGAGCTCCAGACGCTTGCCGCGGAGCTGCACCTGCTCCACCGCCTCTTCGCCGGAGATATAGGCCGAGATCATCGGCGGCTTGAGGCGCCCCAGTGCCACCACGACCTGCAGCAGAAGCGTCGACTTGCCGATGCCCGGATCGCCGCCGATCAGGATCGCCGAGCCGCGCACCAGCCCGCCGCCGGTGACGCGGTCGAACTCCGGCATGCCGGTCGGGCGCCGGATCGTGTCCGGCACCGGGCCGCCGAGATCGACCAGCTCGATCCCCTTCCCTTTCTTGCCGGTGAGACCCTTGGGTGCGCTTTCGCGCGGCGCTTCCTCGACGATCGAGTTCCAGGCGCCGCAAGCGTCGCAGCGCCCGCTCCAGCGGGCGGTGGAAGAACCGCATTCCTGACAGACATAGCGCGCGGCGGATTTCGCCATGGCGCTAATCGGTGGGAGTTGTTGTGTGGCACCCCCACCCCTGCCCTCCCCCGAAGACGGGGGAGGGAGAAGTAGACGACCTAAGCCCTCCCCCGACGCAGCGGACGAATGTCCGCCGTCGCGGACGGTGGGAGGGTTGGGAGGGGGTGCCGCAATTTCGCTGCATCAGGTCGGACTCTAAAACGACCGCACCGGCATTCGGATCGGGCCTTCGGCCTTGCCCTTCACGAACTGCTCGACATAGGGGTTGCCGGAATTGTCGATGTCCTTGGCCGCGCCGGACCAGACAATCTTGCCCTGGTAGATCATCGCCGCGTGGTCGCCGATCTCGCGCAAGCTGTGCATGTCATGGGTGATCGAGAGCGCGGTGGCGCCGACCATGTCCACGCAGATCACCTGGGCCATGATCGGGTCGAGGCCGGTGGTCGGTTCGTCGAAGAAGATGATCTCCGGCTCGGCGGCGATGGCGCGCGCCAAGCCGACGCGCTTCTGCATGCCGCCAGAAAGCTCGGCGGGAAAGAGCTCGCCGACTTCCGGCTGGAGGCCGACGGCGGAGAGCTTCCGCAAGGCGATTTCCTTCGCCTCCTTTCGGTCCATGTGCCGGCCGGAAATCAGGCCGAAGGCGACGTTCTCCCAGACCGGCAGGCTGTCGAACAGGGCCGCGCCCTGAAACAACATGCCGAATTTCTTCATGACCCGCTCGCGGTCGACCGCGGACATGCCGACCACTTCCTCGCCGTCGATCTCGATCGAGCCGGCATCGGGCTTCAACAGGCCCAGGATGCACTTGATCATCACCGACTTGCCAGTGCCGGAGCCGCCGATCACCACCAGCGAGTGACCGCGCGGCACGTCAAGGTCGACGCCGTCGAGAACGACGTTCGAGCCGAAACGCTTCTTCAAACCGCGCACTTTGATTTTGAGATCGCTGCTCATTTCGAGAAGAACAGTTCGGTGAGGATGTAGTCGAGGATCAGGATCAGGATCATCGAGGTGGCGACCGCGTTGGTGGTCGCCTTGCCGACGCCCTGGGCACCGCCCTTGGAGTTGAAGCCGTGGTAGCAGCCCATCAGGGTGATGGTGAAGCCGAACACCGCCGCCTTCACCAGGCCCGAGAAGACGTCGATGAACTCCGTCGCCTCGGCAATGTTCTTCAGGAAGTTGCCCGAGTTGAAGTTGAGCTTGTGCACGGCGACGAGATAGCCGCCGAACACGCCGATGATGTCGCCAATGCCGACCAGCAGCGGCAGCATGGTGACGCCGGCCCAGATCCGCGGCGCGATCAGGTACTTGAAGGGGTTGGTGCTCAGGGTCGAGA
>JAYSFH010000418.1:0-4060 GCA_041913405.1 Dongia sp.
TACGATGCTGAAGCTGGCCGGCGCGCTTTATCTCGTTTGGCTCGGCATCAAGGCCATCCGCGAGGCACGCCAGCCTTTCGAGGCGAGGCCGGTCACGACCGGCCCAGCCAGGGCGTTCCGCGAGGGTATCGTCGTCGAGGCGCTCAATCCCAAGACCGCGGCCTTCTTCCTGGCCTTTCTGCCGCAGTTCGTCGACCCGGCGGCCGGACCGGTATGGCTGCAGTTCGTGGTGCTGGGCCTGATCTCCGTGGCGCTCAACACCGCGGTCGATGTCGTTGTCGCGATGCTCGCGACGCGTGCCCGCTCGATCGCGATGGGCCGTCCAACGATGCTGCGTCGCCTGCGCACGGCCGCAGGCGGTCTCATCGCAGCGCTCGGCCTCGCGCTTCTCTTCGCGCGGCGGCCGGCAACCCTGGGCTAGCGACAGATTCCTCGCCAAGGCTCGGGATGACGCGCGCGGCGCGTCACTCCTCGAAGATCGCGACCGCACGGGTCCAGCCGGCGGAGGCGCCCCGGATCTTGTGCGGGAAGCAGGCGATGGTGAAACCGTCGCCCGGCAGCGATTCAAGATTGTGCAGCTTCTCGAGATGGCAGTAGCCGATGTCGCGGCCCGCCTTGTGGCCTTCCCAGATGATCGACGGATCGTGGTCCTTCGCCCATTTCTGGGCGGTGAAATAGAAGGGCGCGTCCCAGCTCCAGGCGTCCGTGCCGGTCAGCCGCACGCCTTTCTCCAGCAGATAGATCGTGGCGTCGTAGCCCATGCCGCAGCCGGCATTGACATAGTCGTTGTTGCCGTAGCGCGAACCCGCCCGCGTGTTCACGACGACGATCTCGAGCGGCTTCAGTTCGTGGCCGATGCGCTTCAGCTCTTCCTCGACCTCGGCCGCGGTGATCACGTGTCCGTCGGGCTTGTCGCGGAAGTCGAGCTTCACGCCGGGCTGGAAGCACCATTCGAGGGGCACCTCGTCGATGGTGATGGCGCGCTCGCCCTTGTTCATCGTCGGATGGAAGTGATAGGGCGCGTCGAGATGCGTGCCGTTGTGGGTCGAGAGGTTGACGTTCTCGACCGCCCAGCCGGCGCCGTCGGGCAGGTCTTCTTTCTTGAGTCCGGGAAAGAAGCCGGCGATCTGGCCGGCCGTGTCGGCATGCTTGTGATACTGGATCTTCGGCCCGAACGGCGGCGGATCGGAGATCACGTCGTTCTCGAGGTAGATGGAGAGATCGACGAAACGGCGGGGCATGGGGCCTCCTCCTGTCAGGGGCCTTTCAGCGCATCGACGATCGAGCGGGTCAGCAGCCTGCCGATGCACTTCTGGCCGAAATCGTTGAGATGAAGCCCGTCGAGTTGCACGAACTGGGCATAGGGCATTCCGTCGTCGTACCACCCGCGCATGATGTCGTAGCGTCGGAACAGGCCGGCGGAATAGTCACGGGCCGCATCGGCCATGATCTTCTCGTAGGCTTCCTTGTCGGGCGCCGCGACGACGGCCGGCACGTATTGCAGGTTCATCAGGATGAAGTCCGCGCCCAGCGACGTGCCGAGCTTCAGGCCGCCACGCAGGAGGCTGTCGAATTTGTCGAGGGGCATGTGTCTGATGGCGGCATTCGTGCCGGTCTGCCAGATGACCAGCGAGGGTGGATTGTCCTCCATCTCGCTGCGCATGCGGGCGGCCATCTCCTCGACATCCTGCCCGCCGATTCCGCGGTTGATCACCTCGATGTCGATGCCGGGCAGCGCCTTCTCCAGGCCGATGCGTAGCTGCGTGGGGTAGGCAAAGGCCGGATTCGAGACGCCGTATCCCGCGGTCGTGGACGACCCCAGGGCGATGATGCGCAGGGCCTTCTTCTCGGCGATCGCCTTGCGCGCGACCGGCAGGTTCGTCCCCAAATCGAGCAGGGCCGGCGTGGCACGGCACAGCGTCATGGACTTAGCGTGCGCCGTCCCCCCCGACGCGAACAGGAGGGACGCGACCAGGAAGGCGATCGCCCGGATCATCGCGGCGCCCCGGTTGCCGCCCGCACACGCGCCGGCGCACGCGCATTGCCCCGCTTGAACCAGGCAGCGATGTAGGCGGCCACGCACATGATGAGAATGCCGACGATGCTCACGACAATCTGCGACAAGATCGAATCTTCATAGTGGCTGACGATCACCTGGCCGCTCAGCGCCAGGAAGGTCCCGAGGCAGAATATAAGCAATGAAGCTTCACCGCATCTGCGAAGTGGTTCCCAGATTCGCCATTTCAGGCTGGGGGCGTCGATCGGCACGGCGATCCGCACCAGCCAGGCAATGGCCAGGAAATGCAGGAATCGGAGGATGTCTACGTTGGTTTTGTCGATCGGATAGATGATCCGGGCCACCCAGGTCGGAACCAGCCTTTCGAGCGGATTATACTGCCAGGACAAGGCGATGAAGGCCGCAAAGAGGACGAATGCGACCGCCAGGGCGGTGAGCGTCCCCCGGAACCGATCCAGCCAGGCCAAACCGGGCCCGAAGACGGCGCAGGCGGCCCCGACGTGAAAAACCACCTGCCAGGCCATCGGGTTGAAGAACCAGACCTTTTCGTCCGGATAGGCCGGCAGGTTCCAGTTGAAGCGGCACGTCAGGGCATAGAACAGAAGCGAAACCCCGATCACGACCCAAGGCCAGCGCACGACCACCGGCAGGACGAAGGGAAAGGTCGCCAGGAGGACGATGTAAAGCGGCAGCACGTCGAGATTGACTGGCCGGAACTTCAGCAACGCGGCCTCGAGAATGGCGCGATAGGGGTTCTGGCCGAGACCCAGCAACTCCATCTCCTCGATCAGCGCCGGCGTGTCACGGGCGATCGAAACCCAGGCGATCTGCGCCGAGAAGGCGACGAACAGCAGGATGTGGGCGACGTAGAGCTGCCAGACGCGGCGGTAGATGCGTGCGGCGGTTCGCGGCCAGCCCTCCGCGTCCAGCATGCGGTTGTAGGCGATGACGGCGGTGTAGCCGGAGATGAAGACGAAAATCTCGGTCGCGTCGCTGAAGCCGTAGTTGCGGACCGTCAGCCAGCTGACGATGTTGGTCGGAATGTGGTCGAGAAAGATGAACCACAAAGCGAGCCCGCGGAACAGGTCGAGACGGATGTCACGAACGGAAGCGGCGGCCATGGCCTATTGGTACCGCAGACGAATCGCCTGCGCTACGATTCGCGCCGGAGGAAACACATGACCAGGACACCCTTGCTGCTCGTCCCCGGCGTACTGTGCTCGCCGCGCCTGTTCGCGGCGCAGGTTGCCGCCCTTTCGGGTCAGGCCGACATCGTCGTGCCCGACTGGCGCACGGCACCGCTCTCCATCTGGGACAGTTGGGAGAGCGCCGCCCGCTGGGTCGTGGATCAGATGCCGGCGGAGAAGTTCGCGCTGGCCGGGCTGTCGCTCGGCGGCATGCTGGCGGTCGAGATCATGCAGTTCGCCTCCCATCGCGTGACGAAGCTCGCGCTGCTCGACACCGGCATGCGGAGCCAGAACGAGGCCGAACGGGCGGTCCGCCGCGCCCGCATCCGCCTCGCCAATGAAGGACGTTTCGAACTGGTGCTGGGCATGCAGATGACGCGCTTCATCCCCGCCTATCGGCTGCCCGACAAGGCGCTGGTCGACGAGGTGATTACGATGTGCGGCGAGATCGGCGTCGAGATCTACAAGCGCCAGGAAGAGCTGGCGGCCATCCGCACTGACCGGCGCCCCGACCTGCCGCACATCAAGTGCCCGACCATCGTCGTCTGCGGCCGGGACGACACGGCAACGCCCTTGTTCCTGTCGGAGGAGATCGCCAAGGCCATCCCGGCCGCCACCCTCGTGATGGTCGACCAGTGCGGCCATCTCATCACGATGGAGAAGCCAGAGGAAGCCAACCTGATCCTGAAGACGTGGCTCGACCGGTGAGCCGTCCGTACTTGTCATTCTGAGCGCAGCGAAGGATCTCACGCTCGCCAGGGAGTCGTCTGATCGTTCAGCTCCTTCACCACATTCAGGACGACATGAAACCTCAGCCCACGATCTTGTTCTCGCGTAGCGCCGCGATCTCCGCCGC
>JAYSFH010000419.1:0-4055 GCA_041913405.1 Dongia sp.
GGTCGTGACGTCGCAGCTCGGCCGCCTGGCGCAGATCCGCGATTATTTCCTGGCCGGCGACGAAGTGCTGAAACATGTCGCCGAGCCGGCCGATGCCTGGGACGCGATGCTGGCACCGAATGACGGCGGCGTCGGCCGGATCGTGAAATATCTCGAATCGATCGGCATCGGCAAGCTGAAGACCCAGCGCCTGCAGGAGCAGCTGCTGTCCCTGGTCACCGAGACCCGTGCCAAGCTCGAGATCTTCCATGTCGGCATCGGCGGCGAGGAGCTGGAGACCAAGCGCAAGCGTGCCGAATGGCTGGTCGGCGCCATCGCCGACAACGAGCCGCCGCGCTTCGCCGAATTGCTGGATGTGCTGCTGCTGGACGCCGAGCAGATGCGCTCCTGCTATCTCAGCATCGACACCCGCGGCGGCTTGACCAACGGCAAGAGCGCGAGCGGCTCGCTCCGCGACCTGCTGAAGAGCAAGGGCGCTGCGGCCACGCCCGCGCCGAGCAATCGCGCGCGGCATTTCGCCGACGTGGTGATCGCCGCCTGGGTCAACCAGCTCCGTGACTTGCCGCACAACGAGAAGCAGCTCCGCCACGTGCGCCTGCAGGCGGAAGCCGCGCGGGTCATCGTCGAGGAGATGATCGCCGGCGCGCTTCGCACCAAGCTGCCCGACCAGATCGCCAAGGCCTGTTCCGCGACCGAGATGAGCGCGACGCGCCGCCGTGCCCAGGTCGCCGAGGAGCAGGTGCTGATCGCGCGCCAGGAGTTGGCGACCTTCACCAGCTATCTCGGCGCGCTCAACCGGCCGCGGCCGATCAACCTGGTGGTCGGCAACCGCCGCATCTTCGAGACCCAGAAGGCGCCGATCGCGCTGCCCGAGCTCGACGAGGCCGACCACGGCGCCCACGCCCTGCTGCTGATGTCCGACTGGCTGACCGCCCTGCATGACCTCGTGATCGAGAATGCCGGCTTCTCAGAAGGCTCCGAACTCTCGCCAGCCCAGGCCCGCACCCTCGCGGCCATCGTCGCCGCGGTCGACGTGCAGGCGCGCGCGCTGGTGCAATGAGAGGGGCGCGGTGAATGGCGATGCGCGCTGAACTCCTCGGCCAGGATCCGGGCCGCGCGCAGCTTCGGCTGCATGGACTGGCGGCGGAGGCGGGCAGTCTCCGCCTGCAGATCCGCCGCAATCAGGGTCCCGACACCTATCTCGGCGGCGAAGGCCGCTGGCAGAGCTCGCCGGATTTCTGGTTCCCCGTTGCTGCCTCAAGCCGCACGTCGACCGCCGATGGCCTCGACATCGCCGTCGGCCCGGAGATCGTTGACCCGATCGCCGCCGCGCTCGCCGGCAACGCCTTCCAGGTCACGATCGAGACGCCGGCCGGCACATCCAGCGCCACCATCGTCATCCCACAGCAGCCGATCCTGCTCGCCTCGGGTGCCGCCGGCGCGCCGCAGCGCCGCGCACCCGAACCGGAGCCCGCGCCGCCGCCACCGCCACCGCCGCCGCCGCCGGCTCCGGAACCCGCACCGCCACCACCACGGCCGACTCTCACAGCCGATCCCGATCGCGCGCCGGTCGAGCGATCGTCGGCGGGCTGTTTGTGGGTCCTGCCCTCGGGCGGGGGGGCGTCGCGGGGGCCCGGGTTTTCGTCCCCCGTCGGCGGGGGCGGGGCGCGGGCGCCCCCCCCGCCGCCCGCACCCGCGGCCCCGGTGCAAAGCGAGCTGGAGCAAATCAAGACTTTCCTGGCCGCAAACCCCAACGCACCGGAGCGCCTGGCCAAGGCGCGCGAGACCCTGGCCTCCTGCCAGCTCAACTGGGCCTCGGTGCTCTACCGCGATCTCGGCCAGGCCGGCGATGCGGAGGCTGCGCTGGCGATGGGTCGCTTCTACGACCCTGTGGATCCAGTCTGTCCCGAGGTCGGCGCACCCAATCGCACGGTAAGCTCCGACACCGCCGCCTTCTGGTACCGCAAGGCGATCGACGCCAAGTCGGTCGAGGCGATGCGGCGTCTGGGCGCGATGCTGGTTGCGCCCGGCAAGGATGCCCCCAGATACCAGGAGGGCATCGACCTCCTGAAGCAGGCGGCGCAACAGGGCGATGCCGACGCCGCGGCGAAATTGAAGGAGTTGGGTCCATGATGCTGCGCAGCCTCGCTTTGGTCTTCGCGGCCCTGCTGCTGATCGCGCCGGCCTCGGCCGCCGACAAGAAGCCGCTGCTGATGGAGGGCAAGAAGACGCTCTACCAGCGCGTCCTCGCCCAGCCGGATGCCCAGCTTTTCTCCAAGCCTGGCGCCAAGGACGGCAAGCCGGTCCCGGCGATGAGCATCTATTATGTCTATGCGCGCCAGGATGTGGGTGGCGCGCCCTGGCTGGAGGTTGGCCCCGCCGCCGACGGCAAGACGCTCGGCTGGATCCCGGCGACCAGCGCACTCGATTGGAAGCAGCAGATCGTCCTCACCTTCACCAACCCTTCCAACCGCGATCCCGCACTGATGTTCGACACGGCGGAGAATCTGGAGAAGGTGCTGAACGCCGACGATCCGGGTGCGGCGGCGGGTGAGCTCCGCAAGACCATCGCCGGCGGCAACCTGCCGGCCGATTTCCCGGTGATCGCCACCGAGCCCAACAAATACATCGACTTCACCAAGCAGTTCTACCTGCTGCCGATCCTGGACTCGCGCGAGCAGATGACCCAGACCGGCGCGCAGACCATCGAGCTGCAGCTCGCCTCCTTGCCCGCGGTCGCGGTCGACGCGAACCGGCAACCGGCCGCGCCCAGCGACGCCGAGATGCTGCAGAACTTCACCGCCGGCGTGGTCTTCGTCATCGATTCCACCAAGTCGATGGGCCCCTATATCGATCGCACCCGCGAGGCGGTCGAGAAGCTCTACGAGGACATCAGCGGCAAGGCGGTCAGCAGCAAGGTTGCCTTCGGCCTGGTCGCCTTCCGCGCCGGCGGCGCGGAAGCGGGCGTCGATTACACCTCCAAGGTCTTCGTCGATCCGAACAAGGCGACCGACAAGGCCGCCTTCATGAACGCGGTGAAGGACCTCTCAGCGGCCACGGTCTCGACCCCGCGCTTCGACGAGGATTCGCTGGCCGGCGTGATGAGCGCGTTGAAGGAGATCGACTGGTCGCGTTTCGGCGCCCGCTACATCGTGCTGATCACCGATGCCGGTCCTCTGGGCGGCAACGATCCCATCTCCTCGACCAAGATGAATGCGGACCAGGTCCGCCTTTATGCCAAGGACCAGGGTGCGGCGATCTACACCTTGCATCTCCTCACGCCGGCGGGCGCCAAGGATCACGCCGGGGCGAAGTCGCAATACGAGATCCTCAGCACCTATCCCGGCGTTGCGAAGCCGCTCTACTACCCGATCGCCGAAGGCAGCGTCGATAAGCTTGGCACCGCGGTCGAGCTGCTGGCCGACGCGGTGGTGAAGCAGATCGAGGAGGCGTCATCCGGCAAGACCACGATCGGCGCCGATCCGGCGGCCCAAGCCAAGAGCGACATCGAGGCCGACACCGCCGCCGTCGGTCATGCCATGCGCCTCGCCTATCTCGGCCGCGCCGCCCAGACCACGGCGCCGAAGCTGGTCCAGTCCTGGATGGTCGACCGCGACTTCGCCAAGCCCTCGATCGCCACGGTGGACGTGCGCGTCCTGCTGACCAAGGCACAGCTGAGCGACCTGCAGCAGACCCTGAAGGGCGTGCTCGACGCGGCCCATGAGAAGCAGTTCGATCCGGCCGGCTTCTACGACGCGGTGAAGTCGGTCGCCGCCGCCCTCGGCCGCGATCCGGCCAAGCTGCAGGATCCCAAGGCGACCTCGCTGAGCCAGATGGGCCTGCTCGGCGAATATGTCGAAGGCCTGCCCTACAAGAGCGCGGTGCTCAACATCGACGCCGACACCTGGAAGTCCTGGCCGATCGCCCAGCAGAACTACTTCCTCGACGAGCTGGAGCGGAAGCTCGCGCTCTACAAGGCCTACAACGAGGACGTCAGCCGCTGGGTGACCTTGACCCCCGGGGCGCCGGCCAGCGAGCAGGTCTAT
This sequence comes from Dongia sp., assembly GCA_041913405.1. Classification (GTDB taxonomy): domain Bacteria; phylum Pseudomonadota; class Alphaproteobacteria; order Dongiales; family Dongiaceae; genus Dongia. The sequence goes on from JAYSFH010000419.1 coordinate 4,047, forward strand.
CCGGTGCCG
>JAYSFH010000420.1:0-4045 GCA_041913405.1 Dongia sp.
CTGGGCGGAGTTCTACGAGCGGCTCTTCAACTTCCGCGAAATCCGCTACTTCGACATCGAGGGCAAGCTGACCGGCCTGAAGAGCCGGGCGATGACCAGCCCCGACGGCAACATCCGCATCCCGATCAACGAGAGCGCCGACGACAAGTCGCAGATCGAGGAATACCTGCGCGAATATAAAGGCGAGGGCATCCAGCATATCGCGCTTTCGACCGACGACATCTACGCGACCGTGGCAGCGCTCCGCGCCAACGGCGTCGCGCTGATGACGCCGCCGCCCGCCACCTATTACGAGATGCTGGACCAGCGCCTGCCCAATCACGGCGAGGACGTCGCCAAGCTGAAGGGCCTCGGCCTGCTGCTGGACGGCTCGCCGACGCATGACGGCAAGAGAGGCGGGTTGCTGCTGCAGATCTTCACCGAGACCATGGTCGGCCCGATCTTCTTCGAGATCATCCAGCGAAAAGGCGACGAGGGCTTCGGCGAAGGGAACTTTCGGGCGCTTTTTGAGTCGATTGAGCGCGACCAGGTGCGCCGTGGCGTCCTGACCGACAGCGCCGCCTGAGGATGAGGAGGTCGCTCATGGACAATTATCCGAATCTGCGCGGTGACTATTCGCACATGGCGGACGATTACACGATCCAGCAGGACTGGCAGGGCTACACGGAAGAAGAACATGCGCGCTGGCGCATGCTCTATGCGCGCCAGGCCAAGCTGCTGAAGCGCTATGCCGCCCAGGAATTCCTCGACGGCACCGCGACCCTCGACGCCGGCGACGGCATCCCGGATCTCGATATCGCCTCGGCGCGTCTTTTCCGCGCCACCGGCTGGCGGCTGGTGGCGGTGCCGGGCCTGATCCCGGAGACCGATTTCTTCGCCCATCTGGCGCGCCGGCAGTTTCCGGTCACCAACTGGATCCGCAAGGCGGACGAGATCGACTACCTGGTCGAGCCCGACATCTTTCACGATTTCTTCGGCCACGTGCCGCTGCTGTTCAACCCGGTCTTCGCCGACTATATGCAGCTCTATGGCGAGAAGGGCGCCGAGGCGCAGGAACTCGGCACTTCGAAGATCTTGGTCCGCCTCTACTGGTACATGGTCGAGTTCGGCCTGATCCGGACCGGCAATGGCCTGAAGGCTTATGGCGCCGGCATGCTCTCCTCGGCGGCCGAGACCAAATTCTCGATCGAGGACAAGAGCCCGAACCGCCTCCGCTTCGACCTGAAGCGGGTGATGCGCACCAGCTACAAGATCGACGATTTCCAGGAGACCTATTTCGTGCTCGACAGCTTCGACGAGCTGTTCGAGGCGACCCGCCGCGATTTCGCGCCGCTCTATGAGCTGACGCAGCGCCAGCGGGAGATCACCCCGGACCGGATCGTCACCGGCGATCGGGTGATCACCCTCGGCGACGGCAGCTGGAAGCACCGGCGCGCCCAAGCGGCCTGACCGAATCTCCGTTTTGGCCGCCGCGCCTGTGCGGCCGGTCACAGAACAAACCGCAAACTCATTAAGAATGGGGACGGACAGGGCTGAATCCGGCCTTTAGACTCCGGCCGGTGAATTGCCCGCCGTCGCTTCCCATCTCGACATCCAGGATTCTTCTGCCGTTCCCGCTGCATCCCGGGGCGGCCGGCATCCGTTTACGCAACGCAACTTGACGCCTGTGCGGGAAACCCGCTTCTTCGGGACCAGATGATGAGCCGCCGCGACCTCAGGACCGAAGACCGGGCCAGCCAGCCGCCACCCGGGGTGGCCGGCGACCGGATCCAGCTGCCGAGCTTCGGCCGCGGCCTCTCGGCCCGGGTGCTGGCGCTGACCGTCGTCTTCGTGATGCTGAGCGAGATCCTGATCTACGCGCCCTCGATCGCGCGCTTCCGGCTCGACTGGCTGACCGAGAAACTGGCCAGCGGTCATCTCGCGACACTCGCGCTCGAGGCGACGCCGGACTACATGATCGACCCGCAGCTGGAACTGACCCTGCTGCAGCATGCGGGCGCCCGGCTGGTGGCGCTGCACACCCCGGACGGCAAGAACCTGATGCTGCGCGGCGCCACCGCGGCGCAGTTGGTCATCGACGAGACCATCGATCTCGACAACCGCGGGCCGGTCAATCTCATCACCAGCGCCTTCGACACGCTGAGCCACACCGACAACCGGCTCTTACGCGTCATGGGCCATTCGCCGCGCGGGCCGGATACGCAGATCGAGGTCGTGCTCGATGAGGGGCCGCTGCATGAGGCGATGGTCGCGTATTCCTGGCGGGTGCTTGGCCTGTCGATCGTGATCTCGCTGATCACCGCGTCCCTGATCTTCCTGGCATTGCAGCTCTTCATCATCCGCCCGATGCAGCGCATGACGGCGGAGATGGTGCGCTTCCGCGGCGACCCGGAGATGGCGCCCGAGGGGCCGCCCTCGAAGCGCAGCGACGAGATCGGCATCGCCGAGCGCGAGTTCGAGCTGATGCGCAGCGAGGTGCGCCGTGCCTTGGGGCAGAAGGAGCGCCTGGCGGCACTCGGCACCGCGGTCAACAAGATCAACCACGACCTCCGCGGCATCCTCTCGACCGCGCGCCTGGTCGCCGATCGCTTGACCGGCAGCGGCGATCCCGACGTCCGCAAGGCGGTGCCGGCGCTGGAGAAGGCGCTCGACCGCGCGGTCGATCTCTGCTCCGACATCCTCAATTTTACCCGCGAGGGCCCGCCGCGGCCGGAGCTCACCCGCTTTGCGCTGGACGAGCTCTGTATCGAGGTGAAGGAAAGCCTGGTGCGCCATCTCTCCGAGGGCAAGGCGCTCGAGACCGAGATGGCGGAAGGCTTCGCGATCACCGCCGATCGCGGCCAGCTGTTCCGCGTGATCCGCAACCTCGGGGAAAACGCGCTGCAGATGGGCGCCAGCCGCGTCACCATCCGCGCCGTGCGCCGCGACAGCCGGATCGAGATCGAGGTGGTCGATGACGGGCCGGGCCTTCCCCCCAAAGCCGTCGAGAACCTGTTCCGCCCGTTCCGCGGCTCGGCCCGGGCCGGCGGCACCGGCCTCGGCCTGGCCATCGCCCGCGAGCTGATCCGGGTTCAGGGCGGCGACCCCCGTCTCGCCGAGAGCGGCGGCCACGGCGCCAGGTTCGCGATCGAGCTGCCGGATCGCGCCTAGGTTGGAAGCGCGGCGTTTCGAAGCGCGGCCGGTTGCCTTTCGTGGCGTTCCTGCTTAGGTTCTCGGGAATTCCATGAGGGGTGTATCGATATGGATGCCAAGATCCAAGAATTCCTGATCGGCGGCCTGCTGGCGCTGTTCGCCTTGATCGCGCTGTTCGTGGCGGCGCGCGCCGAGGGCGTCGGCGAGTATGGCGCGCTCGCGGTCTTCGCCTTCCTGATCGGCCTGATCTTCTATCGGATCAGCCTCGTCAAGCACGACAACGCCGGGCACTGAGCGCTCCGCTGCGCTACTCGACCTGCAGGATCAGCGCCTTCAGATAGGCGGATTCCGGCAGGAAGGGATGCACCGGGTGATCCGGTGCCGCGCCGGTCGCATAGAGCTGCTTGGCCGACCGGCCGCCTTCATGGATGCCGCGCGAGACCTGGGTCGCGAAATCCGCCGCCGGCATGTTGTGCGAGCATGAGGCGATGAACAGCAGCCCACCGGGCTCGACCGCCTGGGCCGCCAGCCGCGCCAACTTGCGATAGGCCTTGCTGCCGACGTTGAGGTCCTTGCGCGACTTCACGAAGGCCGGCGGATCGGCCGAGACCACGCCGAAGCGCTTCTTCTCCGCGATCAGCTGCTCCAAGGCCTCGAAGGCCTCGCCGCGCTGCACCGTGACGCGGTTGTCGACACCGTTCAGCATCGCCGCCTTCTTCAGCAGATCGAGTGCCGGTTCCGAGCGGTCGATCGCCAGCACCTGGGTGGCGCCCGCCGCAGCCGCCTGGATGCCGAAGCCGCCGGTGTACGAGTAGCAGTCGAGGAAAGTGCCGCCGTTCGCGAAGCGCGCCATCAGCGCGCGGTTGTCGCGCTGGTCGAAGAACCAGCCGGTCTTCTGGCCGCCGGCCGGATC
>JAYSFH010000421.1:0-4044 GCA_041913405.1 Dongia sp.
CCTGCGCCTTCGGCCCCGCGAGGCCGGCCAGCTGCAGCAGCGGCGCCGGCTTCTCGGCCTTGAGATCGAGCGTGGTGTCGACCTGCGGCGTGCCGGAGATCCCGGTCACCTTGCCGGCGAGCTTGCCGGAACCGCCGATGCCGCCGATCGCCAGGGTGACGTCATAGGTGAGGTCGTCGGCGCCGCTCTGCGCGGTGCCGGCGAAGGCGACCGAGCCCAGCTGCTTGGCCGCATCGGCGGGGCCGCCGAACAGCTGCGCCAGCGCCGCGGTGTCCTTGGCCTTGACGTCGAAGGTCGAGTTCACCTTCGGGATGCCGCCGGCCATCAGGCCGGCCGCGGTGCCCTTCGCCGTGCCGTCCAGCCCGACGCCGGTCATCGCCATGGCGACGTCGTAGGTGACGTCGTTGGCATTGCCGTTGGCCTTGCCCTTCAGGGTGAGCGCGCCGAACTTGCCCGGCTGTGCGTTCATCCCGCCCATCGCCAGCAGCTTGCCCGCGTCCTTGGCGGTGATGTCATAGGCGATGTCGAACTTGGGATCGCCCTTGAGGTCGGAGACGGTGCCCTCGATCGCACCCTTGCCGCCCATCAGGTCGCCGACCGAGATGTCCTTGATGTTCAAGGTCGCGTCGGCGAGGCCGATCAGCGCATGCAGGCTCTTCACCTGCTGGCCGTTCATGGTGAGGCTGCCGGCCTTGATCTCGATATTGGCATCGAGGTCGCCGAGCGGCGCGAGTGCTTTGAGCGGGTTGTCCGGCGTCCCCTTCTTGGCGGTGTCGGCGGCGGCATTGTTGTTGGCCGGAGCGGCCGCCTTCTTGTCGCCTTGCGGGAGGTAACCGTCCACGTTCAGCTTGTCGACCGAGAGGCCGACGCCGAAGGCCATGCGCTTGCGCTTCTGGTCGTCCGGCAGTGCCACGATGATGCCGCCCGAGATCTTCGAGCCGTCCAGGGTCGCGTTGAGATCGGCAACCTCGACCTGGGCCGGGCTCGCGTTCAAGCGGCTGGTGAGCGCGAGCTTGCGCAGCCGGTCGGCCGGCACGCTGTTGAGCGCGCCGGGTGCCGCCATGTCGGCGACCTCGCGGAGGTTGTCGGAGCTGGCCTTGACCGCGCCGGTGAAGCTCGGCTGGCCGCCCTTCGCCGCCAGCACGCCGGAAAGCGTGAAGGCGGTGTTGCCGGGAAGCTGCGCCGAAAGCTGGGTCAGGTTGAGCGCGCCGTCCTTGAGCTGCGCCACCAGCTTGGTGCCGTCGATCGCCTTGCCCTGATAGGCGATCTGCTCGACGGTCGCGGTGACATTGGCGGTGATGCCGGTGGGCAGGGTGAAGGGTGCGGCAGGCTTCGCCTCGCCGGCCGGCGTGGCTTCCGCCTTCTTGTCGGTAGCTTCGCCGGCCTTGGCAGGCGGCAGGAGCTTGTCGAGATCGACCCGGCCGACCGCGAGATTGGCATCGACCGTGGTCGCCTCGCCGAATTTCGCGGCGACCGCGCCCTGCGCGGCGACGTCGCCCAGCGAGAGCGCGAGATTCTTGATGTCGGCGGCAGTCGCACCGGCGGTCACGTCGCCCGCGAGGCTGAAGGGTCGCGCCAGCGCCGGCGGTTGCGCCTCGGCTTTGCCGCCCGAGAGCGCCGCCATCAGCTCGGCGACGTTCTCCGCCTTGGCGGAGAGCTTGCCGACGACGATCGGTTTCGCGGGATCGCCGGCCGCGGCCATGTCGGCCTGGCCCGAGAAGCCGAAGCTGCCCTTGGTCTCGCCGACCGTGAGATTGAGGTCGATCGGCATGGGTGCCGCGGGGTCCATGCGGCCGGACTTGACGCTGAAGCCGAGCGGCAGGTTCATGGCGATAAGGCTGCCCTTGGCGTCGAACGGGCCCTTCAGGCTGGCCATGGAGAGGCCGACGTTGATCTTCTCGACCTTCTGCTCGGTGCCGGCGGCCAGATCGCGGTAGATCACCGTGCCGTCTTCCAGCGTGGCGCCGTCGATCTGGATGTCCCAGCCGCCGGCGGATGTGGTTGCGCCGTCGGAAGCCGGCGCGGGTGCGGGCTCGGTCGTGGTGCCGCCGGACGCGGCGGGCGGCGTCAGCTGCCAGTTGCCGGTGCCGTCCTTCAACTTCTCCAGCACGATCACCGGGCGGGTCAGCACGATGTCGGTTATCTGCGCCTTGTGCGAAAGCAGCGGCATGAGCGCGACCTTGACCTTGGCCGATTCGATCTCCGCGATGTTGGGCGCGGTGCCGCCGGGCGCGTTGCCGAACTTGATGCCGTCCACGCTGACCGAAGGCAGCGGCAGGATCGAGAGCGAGATCTTGCCCTCGATCTTCAGGTCGCGGCCGGTCGCCTCCTTGGCCTTGGCCTCGATCGTGCCCTTGTAGTCGTTGAGGTCGATGAAGAAGGGGGCGATCAACGCGGCCGCGACCACCAGAACCACGATGCCGCCGACGACATAGAGCAACTTCTTCATGGTCACGCGCTCCGCCCTTAATTGCCCTTGCGGCCAAACGCCCCCGGATCGTCTCGGGTTCGGCCGCTTCTTGCGCTCTCCCCGCGCTTCCCCGCATTATCGCCAAAGGAAAGAATGCCCGGCAAGGCATTCCAACGGTTTTTTAAGTGAAATCTGCGCGAGGCCCGATGGCTGACCGAGGACGAGTCGCGCGCCCAGGCCAACCGCGTCAAATACGGTCGAACCAAGGCGGAGAAGGAAAACGACCGCCGCGCCGCGGAACGCAGCGCACAATTGCATCAGGGGAAGAAGCTGGAGGAGTGAGGGGTGGCCGCCGCAGGCTCCGCGGTGCTTCCCTAAACTCCGTCATGCCAAGGCTTGGCCATGGGACGACGACCGAGTGAGGATGAACTGCGAGGTTCAATCCGAAACAGCAAGCTCTACCCGATCATCGCCAGCCATTCGTCCTCGGTGAGGGTCTTCACCCCGAGTTCGGCGGCCTTCTTCGCCTTTGAGCCGGCATCGGCGCCGACGATCAGATAGTCGGTCTTGGACGAGACCGAGCCGCCGACCTTGGCGCCGAGGCTCTCAGCCCGGGCCTTGGCCTCGTTGCGGGTCATCTTCTCGAGCGTGCCGGTGAAGACCACGGTCTTGCCGGCGATCGCGCTGTCGGCGGCGACCACGGGTACGAAGTCCTCGATCTCGACCTCGGCTTCGAGCGCGTCGATCACCTTGGTGTTGTGCTTCTCGGCGAAGAACGCCGTCAGGTCGTCCACCGCCGATGGCCCGATGCCGTTGATCTCGCCGAGGTCCTGGCGCGCCTGGCTGCCGATCGTGCCGGCCTCGACCATCGCCGCGCGGAACGTCGTGAAGCTCAGATAGTGCTTGGCCAGCAGGCGCGCGGTGGTCTCGCCGACCTGGGGGATGCCGAGCGCGTAGATGAAGCGGTCGAGCGCGATGGTCCGCCGCGCTTCGATCGCGTCGATCAGCTTCTGCACCGACGCCTCACCCCAGCCCTCGCGGTCGAGCAGCGCCTTGCGCTGCCGCTCGAGCTTGAAGATGTCGGCGGGCGACTTCACCCATTCCAGGTCGAAGAATTCCTTGATGGTCTTGTCGCCGAAGCCGTCGATATCGAAAGCGCCGCGGCCGACGAAATGGCGCAGCCGCTCGGTCGCCTGGTTCGGGCAGATCAAGCCGCCGGTGCAGCGCCAGGCGGCGCCGCCCTCCTCCCGGATGGCATGACTGCCGCAGACCGGGCAGACGCCCTTGATCTTTGCCGCGAAGTCGAAGCGCTTGCCGCGATGTCGCCCTCGCGGATGTCCTTGCGGGCGATCTCGTCCTCGTTGTGCAAGGTCGCCTTCGAGACCATGACGCCGCCGACGTTGACCGGCTCCAGAAATGCAATCGGGGTGAGCACGCCGGTGCGGCCTACCGAGATGAAGATCTCGTTCAATCTGGTGATCGCCTGCTCGGCGGCGAATTTGTGGGCAATCGCCCAGCGCGGCGCCCGGCCGGCGAAACCGAGCCGCTCCTGCAGCGCGAGGTCATCGACCTTGTAGACCACGCCGTCGATGTCGTAGTCGAGATCGGCGCGGCTCATCTGCATCCGATCGTAG
>JAYSFH010000422.1:0-4040 GCA_041913405.1 Dongia sp.
CAGCTGGCCGGATACCCCGACGAAGGGCAGGCCCTGCCGGTCTTCGTCCGCGCCAGGCGCCTCGCCGACCAGCATGACCTCGGCCTTGGGGTTTCCGTCGGCAAAGACCAGGTTGGTTGCCGTCTTCCGCAGCGAGACGCCGTCATAGCGGGCGAGGGCGGCCTTCAAGTCTTCCAGGGTTGCGGCGCTGCGGGCGGAATCCCGGGCGCTTTCGATCGCCGCCTGGTCCATCGGCCCGAGCTTGCGCAGATCGATCCGGGGCGCTGCCGGTTTGGCCGGCGCCGGTGGAGGCGGTGGTGCCGCCGGAATCGAGGGGCGAGCAGGCGCCTCGCTGAAGCCGGACGGGACGCGCTGGAGCGGGGCCGGCGCCGCCGTCGCGCCGAGGCGGCTTTGCGGCGTCGATTCAATAGCTTCGTCGGCGCCCCACTCGATATAGAGCTTAAGCAAAGCAAGGGATTCGGCTGTCAGCGGGTCGCCCATGCCGGGAAGCTAGCACCCGTGCGGAGGGTTTGCATCACCCGGCACCGGCGGTGTAAGCAGCCCGCAAATGAGTCTTGGGAGGGGTTCATGGATCGCGAAGTGATGGAATACGACGTGGTGATCGTCGGCGGCGGTCCCGCCGGGTTGAGCGCCGCGATCCGCTTGAAACAACTCGCCGCCGAAGCGGGACGGGAAGTGAGCGTCGTGGTGCTCGAGAAGGGCTCCGAGGTCGGCGCACATATATTGTCCGGCGCGGTCATGGACCCGCGCGCCATCACCGAGCTGTTCCCCAACTGGAAGGAACTGGGCGCACCGCTCAACCAGCCGGTGACCGAGGACCGCTTCCTCTTCCTCACCACCGAGCAGAACTCCTTCCGCCTGCCCAACATCCTGCTGCCGAAGACGCTGCACAACGAAGGCAATTACATCGTCAGCCTCGGCAACGTCACCCGCTGGCTGGCGCAACAGGCCGAGGCGCTGGGCGTCGAAATCTTCCCGGGTTTCGCCGCCGCCGACATTCTCTGGGACGACGCCAAGCAGAAGGTGCTGGGCGTCATCACCGACGACAAGGGCCGCGCCAAGGACGGCAGCGAGAAGCCGGACTTCCAGCCCGGCATGGCGCTGACCGGCAAATACACCCTGTTAGCCGAAGGCTGCCGCGGCCATCTCGGCAAGCGGCTGATCGCGCATTTCAACCTGGCCGAAGGCCGCGACCCGCAGAGCTATTCGATCGGCATCAAGGAACTCTGGGACATCGACCCGGCCAAGCACAAGCCGGGCCTGGTCATGCACACCGCCGGCTGGCCGGTCAGCAACGACGTCTATGGCGGCTCCTTCCTTTATCACTGTGAGAACAACCAGGTCGCGGTCGGCTATGTGGTCGGCCTCGGCTATGCCAACCCCTTCCTCAATCCGTTCGAGGAGTTCCAGCGCTACAAGCACCACCCGCAGGTGGCGCAGTTCCTGGAAGGCGGCCGCCGCGTCGCCTATGGCGCGCGCGCGATCGTCACCGGCGGCGTGCAGGCGCTGCCGAAGCTGGTCTTTCCGGGCGGCGCGCTGATCGGCGACGATGCCGGCTTCCTGAACGTGCCGAAGATCAAGGGCAGCCATGCCGCGATCAAGACCGGCATGCTCGGCGCCGAGGCCGCTTTCGCGGCGCTGGGCGAAGAGCGCGCCCATGACGAGCTCACGTCCTACCCGAAGGCCTTCGAATCCTCCTGGCTGCATGACGAACTCTGGCGCGCGCGCAACTTCAAGCCCTGGATGAACAAGGGCCTGCTGATCGGCACCTTGATGGCGGGCATGGACCAGAAGCTGTTCGGCGGCAAGGCGCCCTGGACGCTGCATGCCCACAAGACCGATGCGCAGAAGACCAAGCCGGCGCGAGAGTGCAAGCCGATCGCTTATCCCAAGCCGGACGGCAAGCTCTCCTTCGACCGGCTCTCCTCGGTGTTCCTGTCGAACACCAACCACGAGGAGAACCAGCCGGTGCATCTGACGCTCAAGGACCCGAGCGTTCCGATCAAGACCAACCTCGCGATCTACGACGCGCCGGAGCAGCGCTACTGCCCGGCCGGGGTCTACGAGATCGTGCGCGAGGGCGACGGCTCCAACCCGCGGCTGCAGATCAACGCGCAGAACTGCGTCCACTGCAAAACCTGCGACATCAAGGACCCGACCCAGAACATCGTCTGGGTCAATCCCGAAGGCGGCGGCGGCCCGAATTACCCGAACATGTAGGCGAGTCCTCGGCCCAGGAACGATCGTTCGTTCCGCCGGTTGGTTTTCGGGTCAACCGAATCCGGCGCGGAACATGCAGGGCGATCTCAAATTCTCGCAGGAATGGACCGAGACCTTGCGCCATGTGGCGGGGTCTAAGAGCGCCTCGATCCTGAAACACACCGCGATGGGCTGGTGGGAGGATCGCTGTCTCAGCATGGGCGCGGCGATCGCCTTCTATGCGATCTTCTCGCTGGCGCCGGTGCTGTTGATCGTGATCGCGATCGGCGGGCTGGTGTTCGGCGGCGATGTCGCGCAGACCGCGGTGCTGGCACAGTTCGGCGGTTTGATCGGCCCGTCGGGCGCCGAAGCCGTCGCGAAGATTCTCGCCAGCGCCAGCAATCTCGGCTCGGGCCTGCTCGGCACCGCGATCGGCCTCGCCACCTTCCTGGTGACGGCGAGCGGCGCGTTTGGCGAGCTTCAGGCCGACTTGAACGCGATCTGGCGCGCGCCGCCGCCGAAATATTCCAGCGTCGTCGCCTTCCTGATGGCCCGGCTGCTGAGCTTCGCGATGATCGCGGTGATCGCCTTCCTGCTGCTGATCTCGCTCACTTTCGACGCCTTGACCTCCGCCGCCAGCCAGTTCTTCGCCTGGCAGGACGAGGCGTTGCTTGTCGCCGGCGTGAACCTGCTGTTCAGCGTCGCGATGTCGACCGCGCTGTTCGCCTTCATCTTCAAAGTGCTGCCGAGCATCCGCATCTCGTGGCGCAACGTGCTGCCCGGCGCTCTGCTGACCGCGGTGCTGTTCGTGCTCGGCAAGTTCGTGATCGGCTTCTATCTCGGCCGCAGCAACGTGGCCTCGACCTACGGCGCCGCCGCGTCGGTGATCACGCTGATGCTCTGGGTCTATTACTCGGCGCAGATCCTGTTGTTCGGCGCCGAGTTCGTCAAAGCCTATACCGAGAGAAAGAAGCAGCGGGTGCGCCGGGAGGCGAAGCGGATCTAGTTGCCGCTGGTCCCGGTGCCGCCGGCGCCCGTCCCGGTGCCCGATGTGCCGGGTGCGCCGGCGGCACCCGTGCCGGTGTTGGCCGGCGGAATGATGGTCACCGGGACTCCGTTCACCGTTCCGTTCGGCGCGGTGACGGCGTTGGGGCTGACCGTCCCGTTCGGCGTCACCGTGTTGCCGGTGTTGAGGTTGCCCGGCGACTGCACGGTGTTGGAGCCGGCGCTGTTGGGGATGACGGTGTTGCCGCTGTTCATCTGCTGCGCTTGGTCGATGCAGGCGGCGCGCAGGCCGGGCAGCAGGCTTTGGCAGTTGGTGCCCGGCGGATAGGTCTGGGCTGCGGCCGATCCGGCCGCCACGATCGCGCAAAGCGCACAAGCCGCGCCGAACACGGCGCCACGAGTCATGGTGTTCATTTTCGGTCTCCTGCGGATCAACGAGGCGCACTGCGGGCGCCACAATCACTCAAGCAGTCAACCGGTGCCGGAAAACAGGGTTCCGAAGCCTAAGGCAAGACCTCGAAAGCGAGGAATTGTGTGACCTGCAGCGGATTGAAGTTGTTGTCGGAGACCAGCACCAGGCTGCGATGGCCATTGGGCAGGTCTGGGCCGAAGCTCATCCCTTCGATATTGTCGATCCGCGGCAAGGCCGGGGAGCCGAGCTCCGGCAGGATGTCGAGATTGAGGATCAGGCGTTTGGTAAGCGGGCGATAGTCGGCGCCGACCAGCGATTTCAGAGTGGAGACATCGGTCGCCCCGGCGGCATCGGCTTCATAGAGCCGGATGTGCAGGGTCCAGAGCAGGCCGCCTTCATTGACACCGGACCGTTCGAGCACCAG
>JAYSFH010000423.1:0-4028 GCA_041913405.1 Dongia sp.
ATCACCACGAAGATCGGGATCGCCAGCAGGCCGAGCTGCGGCATGGAATTGGCGACGGTCGCCAGCAGGATGCCGAGCGACGTGGCCGCGAAGAGATAGAGTGCCGCGCCGCAGAGGAACAGCGGCAGCGAACCTTCGACCGGCACGCCGAGCGCCCAGCCCACCACGAAGATCAGGGAAAGCGCCACCGCCACCAGGATGACCAGGCCGTTGGCCCAGATCTTGGCGAGCGCGATCTCCGCCGCGGTGACCGGCATCACCATCAGGTGCTCGATGGTGCCGCGCTCCCGCTCGCGCATCACGGCGGCGCCGACCAGGATCACCGCCAGGATGGTGATGTTCTCCAGCACCTGCATGACCGCGTTGAAGCGGATCGATTCCAGGTTGGGGTTGAACAGCGCCCGCGTCACCACGGTCGCCGGCAGGCCGGCATCGCCACCGCGGTCGTCCAGGAACTCCCGCGCGGTGCGGGTGACGATGTTCTGCAGATAGGCGGTGCCGACGCCGGCCTGGGTCATGGCGGTGGCGTCGACCTCGATCGCGATCTCCGGCCGGCGCCCCGAGAGCAGGTCGGCCTCCAGCTTCGGCGGAAGCGCGAGAACGAAGGTGACCACGCCGCGATCCAGCAGGCCCTCGACCTGGTCCCGGGCGACGCGGATCGGCTGCTGGAAATAGGGCGGCTGGATCGCGTCGATGAGCCGGCGGGAGAAATCCGAACCGTCGTCATCGACGATCGCGACCGCGGCGTTCTGCACCTCGGTGCGGACGCCCTTGGCGACGTCGTAGACCGCCATGGTGAAGGTGTAGAGGATCAGCACCATCATCACCACGTCGCGCGACAGGCTGGCAATCTCCTTAAGGCCGAGACGGAAGATGTTGGAGGTGTGCCGGAAGAGACTCATTAGGTCAGCGCTCCTGCTTTCGGACCAGCAGGCGCGCGAGGCCAAGGAAGCCGAGGAAGAAGCCGGCCAGCGCGGCGAACTGCGGCAGGAAATGCGCGAAGTCGAGGCCCTTGTCGAAGACCCCGAGGCTGACTGTCTGGAACCAGGAGGCCGGGAACAGCATGCCGAAGATCCGGCCGGTCCCTTCGAGCGTCGAGGTCGGGTAGAGCAGGCCGGAGAAATTGACCGTGGGGATCATGCAGAGGATCGATGCGGCGAAGATCGCCGCCACCTGGGTGCGGACGAAGGCCGAGACCAGCAGGCCGAACGAGGTCGACGCGCCGACATAGAGCAGGGCGCCCAGGGCGAGGGCGGCCAGGCTGCCCTTCGGCAACAGGCCGAAGACCGGCGCCGCCAGGCCGGCCAGCAGCAGGAAGGCAATGAAGCCGATCAGCAGGTAGGGCAGCTGCTTGCCGATCAGGAACTCGCCGATTCCGGCGGGCGAAACGTAGAGATTGGCGATCGAGCCCAGCTCCTTCTCCCGCACCACGCCGACCGCGGTCAGCATGGCGGGGATCAGCATCAGCAGCAGCATGATCACGCCGGGCACGATCGCCACCACGCTCTTGAAATCCTGGTTGTAGCGGAAGCGCGGCTGGATCGAGACCGGCATCACCGCGGCCGTGCTGCCGCTGAGACGCGTCTGCACATAGTCGACGGCGATGCCCTCGACATAGCCGCGGATGGTCTCGGCGCGGAACGGCATGCTGCCGTCGAGATAGACGCCGATCTCCGGCTGGCGCCCGGCGAGGAGGTCGCGGCCGAAATCCGGCGGGATCTCCAGTGCCATCTTCAGCTCGCCGGACCTCAGTCGCCGGTCGATCTCCGCCTCGGTGGTGAGCGGCGGCTGCTCGAGGAAGTAGCGCGAGCCCTGGAAGTTCTCCAACAGGGTGCGGCTCTCCAGCGACTGGTCGCGGTCGAGCACGGCATAGGTGAGGCGATCGACGTCGAAGGAGACGCCGAAGCCGAAGGTGACCATCAGGAAGATCGGGCCGAGGAAGGCGAAGGCGAGGCGCACCGGGTCGCGGATCAGCTCGATCAGCTCGCGCCTCGCAAAGGCCAGCGGCCGTTGCAGGAAGGCCGGGAGCGGGAGACGTGCCGGCTTGCGCGTGGCTGCCGGTGGTGTCGTCGCGCCGGCGGCCTCGGGATCGGCACGGGCGATCTGCTGGATGAAGGCCTGTTCCAGGCTGTCGGCGCCTTCCGCGGCGACGATCTCTGCCGGCGTTCCGACCGCCAGCGTGCGGCCGCGATGCATCAGGGAGATGCGGTCGCAGCGTTCGGCCTCGTTCATGAAATGGGTGGAGATGAAGATGGTCACCGCCTCGTTGCGCGAGAGCTCCAGGATCAGCCGCCAGAAGTCGTCGCGTGCTTCCGGGTCGACCCCGGAGGTGGGCTCGTCGAGGATCAGGATTTCCGGCCGGTGCAGGCAGGCGGCGGCGAGCTGCAGCCGCTGCCGCAGGCCGAGCGGCAGCTTGCCGGGCAGGGCATCCGCCACGGCTTCGAGCTTGAAGCGCTGCAGCGCCGCATCGATGCGCGGCTTCACCGCCGCGGCGGGAATGCGATAGAGCCGGGCATGCAGCGCGAGGTTGGCGCGCACGGTGAGCTCCTCATAGAGCGAGAAGCCTTGCGACATGTAGCCGATCTTGAGCCGGGTCGCGATGTCCTGCGCCTGGACCGGATGGCCGAGCAGCTCGGCCTTGCCTTCGCTGGCGGCGAGCAGGCCGGTCAGCATCTTCATCGTGGTGGTCTTGCCGGAGCCGTTGGAGCCGAGGAAGCCGAAGATCTCGCCGCGCTCGATCCGGAAGCTCGCATGATCCACCGCGACGAAGTCGCCGAAGCGGCGCGTCAGTCCCTCCGCGACGATTGCCGGCGCACCGTCATGCGCGACCCGGGGCGGGATTTCCAGCGGCGGCGGCGCAGCGGCGCCGCGATGGCGCAGCGCGACATAGGCGGTATCGAGATGCGCCGCGCCGGTCGCTGCGATCACCGCCTGCGTCGGGCCGGCCGCCAGGACGCGGCCCTGGTCGATCGCCACCAGGTGATCGAAGCCCTCGGCCTCTTCCATATAGGCGGTCGCGACCAGCATGGTCATGGCGGGGCGATCGGCGCGGATGGTTGCGATCAGCTCCCAGAACTGCCGGCGGGACAAGGGATCGATGCCGGTGGTCGGCTCGTCGAGGATCAGCAGGTCGGGATCGTGCACCAGGGCGCAGCAGAGACCGAGCTTCTGCTTCATGCCGCCGGAGAGCTTGCCGGCCGGGCGGTCGGGAAAGGGCGCGAGGCCGGTCGCCGCCAGCAGGCGCGCGCGGCGCTCCGCCAATGCCGCGGGATCCAGGCCGAAGAGATGCGCGAAGAAGTCGATGTTCTCGACCACCGACAGCGTCGGATAGAGATTGCGGCCGAGGCCCTGGGGCATATAGGCGATGCGCGGGCCCACCCTGCGGCGATGCCGGCGGTCGCGCATGTCGCCGCCGAGCACCTCGACCCGGCCGGCCTGGATCCGCTTGGCGCCGGCGACCACGCCGAGCAGGGTCGACTTGCCGACGCCGTCGGGGCCGACCAGCGCCGCCGACGCGCCCTGTGGGATCTCGAGCGCAATCGCGTCGAGCGCCACGGTCTTCCCGTAACGATGCGAAAGGCCGTCGATGCGCAGCGCCGCCGGGCGGGGCGCGGTGCTATTGAGCGGCATTGCCGGGCGTCGGCGGCAGCTTCGGCGCGAGCGCGTCCGGCCAGGCCGCAGCGGCCTCCACCTTCACATAAGCATCACCGGTGAGGCCCGCCTTCACGTAGTCGCGGTAGGTCTCCAGCAGCTTCGGGTCGATCCTGAGCTTGATCCGATACATCAGCTTGTCGCGTTCGTTCTCGGTCTCGACGAATTTCGGCGTGAACTGCGCCTCGGCGGCGACGAAGGAGACGCTGGCCGGCACGACATAGTCCGGCGCGGCGTCGAGCACGATGCGCCCTTCGGAGCCAAGCCCGACCCGGCCGGCATCCGGCGTCGGCAGAAAGATCGTCATGTAGACGTCGGTCAGATCGAGCAGGGAGACGACGGAGGCGCCGGCGGACAGGACCTCGCCGGCCTGCACC
>JAYSFH010000424.1:0-4005 GCA_041913405.1 Dongia sp.
GGAGGAATTGGGCTCCGGGCAGTCGGTCGATCGCCCGGCTGCGCCCGAGAGCGGCAAGGCTGCGGCCAAGGCGCCGTCGCCGCGGCCGGCCGACGACGATCTTCCGGCCATGGCCGACCGCAAGTTCGGCCGTCGCGACGGTCCGACCGTCGAACGTTGAAACGCATTAACCCGCATGAGGCTTTCCGATGCATGACGTCCTGACGCCCGCACCGGAGGCGGAGGCGCAGCGCTTCCTGTTGACGCCGTTGGATGCCCTGCTGCAAGCGGGGGAAAGCGGCGACGGCGCCAGCGAAGCGCTCGATCTGTTTCGCGCCGTCGCCCGGGACGTCCCGGCTTATCGCAGGCTGCTGGCCGAGCAGAACATCGATCCCGCTTCGGTGAAGACCGCGACGGATTTCGCGCGCCTGCCGCTGCTGGACAAGAAGAACTACAACCGCCGCTTCAGCCTGGACGAGCTGATGCTGGGCGGCAAGCTGACCCGCAGCGACTTCTTCGCCGTCTCCTCGGGTTCGACGGGCGAGCCCACCTTCTGGCCGCGCGCCCAGGCCGACGAGTTCCCGGTCGCGGTGCGCTTCGAGCAGGTGTTCCGCGACGCCTTCCGGGCGCATGAGAAACGCACCCTCGCCGTGGTCTGCTTCGCGCTCGGCACCTGGGTCGGCGGCATGTTCACGTCCTCCTGCATGCGGCATCTCTCGGCCAAGGGCTACCCGGTCGTGACCGCGACCCCCGGCAACAAGATCGACGAGATCCTGCGGGTGGTGCAGCGCCTCGGCCCACAATTCGAGCAGACCGTGCTGCTCGGCTATCCGCCCTTCCTCAAGGAAGTGGTCGACGCCGGGCGCAGCCAGGGGATCGACTGGTCGCCGTTCAAGGTGAAGCTGGTGATGGCCGGCGAAGTCTTCAGCGAGACTTGGCGCGACTTGGTCGCCGAGCGGCTGGGTGGGGCCGATCCGCTGCGCTTCGGCGCCTCGATCTACGGCACGGCCGATGCCGGCGTGCTCGGCCAGGAGACGCCGGTCTCGATCGCGATCCGCCGCTTTCTGGCGGAACGGCCCGATGCGGCGCAGCAGATGTTCGGCGACAGGCGGTTGCCGACGCTCTGCCAATACGACCCCACGGCGCGATACTTCGAGAGCCTGGAGGGGTCGCTGGCCTTCTCCGGGTGGAACGGCGTGCCGCTGGTGCGCTACCACATCGCCGATCGCGGCGGCATCCTCGGCTACGAGGCGATGCTCGCGAAGATGCGCGACCTCGGCTGCGATCCGGTCGCCGCAGTGCACCAGAGCGGCGGCCCCGAGCCGCGCCGCCAGCCCTTCGTCTGGGTGTTCGGCCGCACCGATTTCACCGTCTCCTTCTTCGGCGCAAACGTCTTCCCCGAGACGATCTCACTGGGATTGGAACAGCCCGAAGTCAGGGCGCGGGTCACCGGCAAGTTCGTCATGCAGGTGAAAGAAGGCACGGCCGACGCCAAGCCGCGCCTGACCGTCGCGGTCGAGCTGGCCAAGGACGCGAGCGGCGACGAAGCCTTCGGCGAAGCGGTGGCTGCGGCGATCCTGGCCCAGCTCCGCCGCCTCAACAGCGAGTTCGCCAACTACGTGCCGGCCGAGTTCCAGAAGCCGCTGGTGACGCTCTATCCCGCCGGCCATCCCGAGTATTTCCCCGTCGGCGTAAAACATCGCTACAGCCGGAGGTGATTCCGGTGGCTCGATCCAGCACTGAGAAATCTATCAGTTTGCCGATCCGGATCGTGCCCGAGAGAGAGAGTATCATTGATTCCATCGAATGGGGCGCTTTTGCTCTCTTCTTCCTGGTCCTTGGTATCTTGACCATCCGGGGTTTCATACTTGATCCCGGACCGAAGCTCGTCGAGCGTATGGGGCATGGTGGCAGTTCTGCCCTCGGATGCTTGATGGTCTTGATCATAGGGGCCGGCTTCCTGCTCATGCTGCGGCAGAGCATCCGTGCCCTGCTCGCTTCTTTTCCCAATAGCCCGTTCTACTACACTGAGATCAGCCCTGATGGCATCGCTGTCCGTGACGGTTGGCGGGGTCCCAAGCTGTTCCGATGGACGGACCTCTCGCGCTTCTCCGTCGCAGTGCGCGTGATCACGTCGAGTGACGGCGACAAGGACAAGGAGCGCTGGGTCGTTGCGCAGGCCGGCGCCAACACTGTCATCCCCGAGGACAAGAAGCTGAGCTACCTGCGGGCTGCAATTCGCATCGATCCCAAGTGTTATGCAGCGGGCGCGCCCGCTCTCGTTAACAAGGAATTTGCAGATTGGCTTAACATCATCCGCGATGAAGCGCTGGCCGGCGGCATCCTCGAGGTCAAAGTGCCACCGTTCCTTCGCGAATCGATCTTGCCTACACCATTCGCCGATGCCCCAGGCCGAGCCGACATGGCGGAACGATGATGAGGGAAAGCATGGATGACGTGACGATGAGGCTGCCGCTGCGACTGATGCCGCGCAAGTTCGGCGCCGTCCTGCTCTGCCTCTTCTTCCTGTTCTTCTTCGGCTTCTCGGTGTTCTGGACGATCATGGCGGCCATGGGCGTGATGACCGGCGGTATGGAGGGCGAGCCGTTTCCTGGCTTCCGCTACGCTTTCCCCGCCTTCGGCATTCCGTTCATGGTGATCGGCTTTGTCGGCCTCTCGACCGGACTGATGAAGCTGTTGCCGGGCAGTCCCTATTTTCATGTCGAGATTTTGTCGCAGGGAATCAAGACGTGCCGCGGCTTCAAGCACCGGCAATTCGCCTGGTCGGGAATCTCGCCGTTCGGCATCTCGGTGAAGACTCGCTCGACCAAGGGCGGCAAGGTCACGACGTATTGGGTGGTCGCTCTCCGCGCCGGTGACGAGAGCTACCTCTCCGATGAGAAGCAGCGCTACAACCGCTCGGTCCTGCAGATCGATGCCGGCGAATACACCCAGGACAAGGCCGAGGACGCCGCCACCGTGCTGGCGGATTGGCTGAACGGCATCCGCGCCGAGGCGATCGACCGCCCCGGCCGCGCCGCGACGACGACCGCGGTGCCGCCGGAGTTCCGCGGCGCCGTGCGGGAGATCGGCACCGGGTCAGCGCGCAGGCCGGCAGCTGCGGTCGCGCGCTCCGGCGTGATCGAGCGGTGAGCATGCGCAGTCCGTTCACCTTCATCGCGACACGCGTCCGGCTTTACGGCGCGGTCGTCATAGGGCTGCTGGCCTATCTCGCGATGACGCTGCTTCCCGTCTCCGCGTGGCTGACCACCGCCGCGCTGAAGCCGGCGCTGGCCTGGGACCTGACGACCATCGCCTACCTCATCCCGACACTGGCGATGATCCACAGCCCGGACAAGGCGAGGCTCCGGGAGCGGGCCAAGGCGATCGACATCCGGCTGGGGGAGATCATCGCCATCGTGGTCCTGGCCGGCGCCTTCAGCCTGTTCGCGGTCGCCGGCGTGCTGGAGCGCGCGAAGGAGGTCGAGGGCACCGACCGCGCGCTGCATCTCGGGATCGGCGTGCTGACGGTGTTTCTCTCCTGGGTCACGCTGCATGTGATCTATGCCGTGCACTATGCGCATCTGTTCTACGACCCGGCGGAGCGGAAGGACGCCGGCAAGATCCGCGGCGGACTCGAGTTCCCGGAGACCAAGGAGCCCGACTACTGGGACTTCGTCTATTTCTCCCTGGTGATCGGCATGACCTGCCAGGTCTCCGACGTCCAGGTGACGGCCCGGCATATGCGGCACCTGGTGACCGCGCAGGGGATCATCGCCTTCTTCTACAACACGGTGATCGTCGCCCTGGCCGTCAATATAGCGGCCGGGCTGAACTGAGCCGAGATGCGATTAACTTCGACCAGATCGCTCCGCCGTCATCCCGCGGAGCGGCGGGGGTATGACGGCGGAGTATGCGGTTTCCGATCAGTTCGCTGATTCGACGATATCGCTTCCCGCGCTAGACCGTGACGCCGGTCACAGGGCTGCGGGTCTGGCTGAACGGGCGCCGCGCGGCGACCGACTG
>JAYSFH010000425.1:0-1477 GCA_041913405.1 Dongia sp.
ATTCCTCGCACAATCATCTGCTGCGCCTGTGGCTGGCGTCGGGCGGGATCGATCCCGACCGCGACGTACGCCTCACCGTCGTGCCGCCGCCGCACATGGTGGCCCATCTCTCGGGCGGCACGATCGACGGCTACTGCGTGGGCGAACCGTGGAACCAGCAGTCCGCCTCGCTCGGCATCGGCCGCATCGCCGCGTCCAGCCGCCAGATCTGGGACTCGATGCCGGAGAAGATGCTCGGCACGACCGAAGCCTGGGCGCAGCACAATCCGAAGACGCTGATCGCGCTGGTGAAGGCCATCACCGAGGCCGGCGCCTGGCTCGACGAGCCGGCCAACCGGCCGGAAGCGGCCCGCATCCTCGCGTCTCCGCGCTTCCTCAACGTGCCGTCCGAGGTCATCGCGCGGTCGCTCGGCCTGCCCGACTTCCACATATTCCATCGCCAGCTCGCCAACTTCCCGTGGCGCAGCCATGCCGACTGGTTCCTGTCGCAGATGGTGCGCTGGGGTCAGGTCGCGCCGCGTCCCGACATGCGTGCCGTCGCCGACCGCGTCTTCCGCAGCGACATCTACCGCGCCGCCGCCAGCGAGCTCGGCCTGCCGTGTCCGCTCACCGATCGCAAGATCGAGGGCGCCCATCCCGATCCCTGGATCATCGCGACCAACGGCGCGCCGGTCGCGATGGGCCCAGACAGTTTCCTCGACGGGTCGGTGTTCGACCCCAGCAAAAAGACATCGACGATCTTCAAACAACAGGAGAGCCTTCATGGAAAATAAGAGCGGCCGCAAAGGCCTGGGTCGGCGCCAGATCCTCCGGAATGCCGGTGCCGTGACGGCGACGGCGGTCCTGATGTGTGGGTTGCGCGACTCGTTCGCGGGCGTAGACTTCGGGCTGTCCGCCTGACGCGAATCCTACACGGAGCCGGTCGGGTTCAGGGCGCTCACCGACTCCTCGCCGCTGATCGTGGCCAAGGAGAAGAAGCTGTTCGACAAGTACGGCATCACCGATGCCAACATCGCCAAGCAGGCCTCCTGGGGCACGACCCGCGACAACCTCGTCCTGGGCGGTGGCGCGGGCGGCATCGATGGCGCGCACATCCTCACGCCCAAGCCCTACCAGATCACGCTGGGCCTCACGACGCCGGAGAACAAGCCGGTGCCGATGTACATCCTGTCGCGCCTCAACACCAACGGTCAGGCGATCTCCGTCGCGAAGGAACTCATGCCAACCGGCGCGACGGTGAATGCGGAGCCGCTCAAGGCCGCGTTCGCCAAGATGAAGGCGGGCGGCAAGGACGTGAAGTGCGCCATGACCTTCCGCGGCGGCACACACGATCTGTGGATCCGCTACTGGCTGGCCGCTGGCGGAATCGATCCCGAGAAGGACGTCTCGACCATCGTCGTACCGCCGCCACAGATGGTCGCCAACATGAAGGTCGGCAGCATGGAGGCCTTCTGCGTCGGCGAGCCGTGGAACGAGC
>JAYSFH010000425.1:1487-3998 GCA_041913405.1 Dongia sp.
GTCAACCAGGGCATCGGCTATTCCGCCTGCACGACGGGTGACCTCTGGAAGAACCATCCGGAGAAGAGCCTCGGCCTGCGGGCCGACTGGGTCGACAAGAACCCGAAGGCAGCGAAGGCCATGCTGCAGGCTGTGCTCGAGGCCGCGCAATGGTGCGACAAGCTCGAGAACGCCAAGGAACTGTCGGAGATCGTGGGCAAGCGCCAGTGGTTCAACTGCCCGCCGGCCGACATCATCAACCGCATCCAGGGCAAGGTGAACTACGGCGACGGTCGCAAAATCGACAATCGCGACCTGTCGATGAAGTTCTGGCGCGACCACGCCTCCTATCCCTACCAGAGCCATGAGCTGTGGTTCCTCACCGAGAACCAGCGCTGGGGCATGATGGCGCCCGACCTCGATACCAAGGCGATCATCGGCAAGGTGAATCGCGAGGATCTGTGGCGCGAGGCTGCCAAGGCGATCGGAGTCTCGGCGAGCGAGATGCCGGCCGGCACCTCGCGCGGCAAGGAGACCTTCTTCGACGGAAAGGTCTTCGATCCGGCCGACCCGAAGGCCTATCTCGCCGCCCTCCAGATCAAGAAGGTGTCGCCAAGGCCACCGTTTCAGTGGCCAACGCCGTTCCCGTCCCGGAATCCTCCGCCGAGATCGTTGCTTTTCGCCCGCCCGTGCGGCCGGTGGTGGAGCGGCTGACTGAGACAACCCGTCATCTGCTGGGCGTCGTGCTGCCGCCGCTCATCGTGATCTCGATCACGCTCTTCGTGTGGCAGCTCCTGTGTTCGGAACCGGGCGCGCGCCTGCCGCCGCCGACCAAGGTGGTTGCCGATGCCTGGGACTTCATCGCCGATCCGTTCTATGACAATGGCGGCATCGACAAGGGCGCCTTCTGGCAGATCTCCAAGAGCCTGGGACGCGTGGCGATCGGCTTCAGCCTCGCTGCCGTCGTCGGCATCGCTCTGGGCGTGCTGGTCGGCCAGAGCACTTGGGCAATGCGCGGCCTCGATCCGATCTTCCAGGTGCTGCGCACCGTGCCGCCGCTCGCCTGGCTGCCGCTGTCGCTGGCGGGCTTCCGCCATGCCGATCCCTCGGCGCTGTTCGTGATCTTCATCACCTCGATCTGGCCGATCATCATCAACACGTCGGTGGGCGTGCGGAACATCCCGCAGGACTATCGCAACGTCGCTTCGGTGATCCGTCTCTCGTGGTGGGAGGTTTTCTACAAGATCACACTGCCCGCCACCGTGCCCTACATCTTCACCGGTCTGCGCATCGGCGTCGGCCTGAGCTGGCTCGCCATCGTGGCGGCCGAGATGCTGATCGGCGGCGTCGGCATCGGCTTCTTCATCTGGGACGCCTGGAACTCCTCGCGCATCAGCGACATCATCCTGGCGCTCGTCTACGTCGGCCTGGTGGGCTTCGCCCTGGACCGCATCGTCGCCTTCATCGGCCGCAAGGTGACGCGCGGCACTGCCGCTGGATGACCCACCCCCGAAGCGCCTGCGGCGCCTCCCCCTCGAGGGGGCGCCGCCAGCGGCCCGGCAAAGCCGGTTCCGCGGCAGCCCCGAAAGGAGATCCTTCATGAGCCATTCCTACCTTTCCCTTTCCCAGGTCGACATGACCTTCCCGGGCCCGAACGGCGGCAACCCGGTGCTGAAGAACATCAACCTGGACGTCCGGCGCGGCGAGTACATCTCGCTGATCGGGCACTCCGGCTGCGGCAAGTCCACGGTGCTGAACATCGTGGCCGGCCTGCTGAAAGCCACTTCGGGCGGGGTGATCGTCGACAACCGCGAGGTGAACGCACCCGGCCCGGACCGCGCGGTGGTGTTCCAGAACCATTCGCTGCTGCCCTGGCTGACGGTCTACCAGAACGTGGAGCTCGCGGTGGACAAGATCTTCCGCGACACGCGCAGCGCCACGGAACGCAGGGAGTGGATCCTGCACAACCTGGCGATGGTGAACATGTCGCATGCGCTGGACCGCCTGCCCTCGCAGATCTCCGGCGGCATGAAGCAGCGCGTGGGCATCGCGCGGGCCCTGGCGATGGAACCCAAGGTGCTGCTGCTCGACGAACCCTTCGGCGCGCTGGACGCGCTCACCCGCGCCCACCTGCAGGACGAGGTGATCCGCATCCAGTCGGAGCTGGGCAACACGGTGATGATGATCACGCACGACGTGGACGAGGCCGTGCTGATGTCCGACCGCGTGGTGATGATGACCAACGGCCCCGCGGCGACCATCGGCCAGGTGATGGACGTGCCGCTGGAACGCCCGCGCAACCGCATCGCGCTGGCCGAGGACGGCACCTACAACCACTGCCGGCAGGAGATCCTGAGTTTCCTGTACGAGAAGCAGCGCAAGGTGGAGGCGATAGGCGGGCGGACGTCGGCGGCGCGGACGGAGCGGCAGAAGGCGGCGGCCTGAGCCTCGCCCGTCGGGGTTCGGCTTCGCGCTCACCCCGACCTACGATGCTACAAGGCCTTGTCATCCCGGGCTTGACCCGGGATCCAT
>JAYSFH010000426.1:0-3991 GCA_041913405.1 Dongia sp.
ATGTCGCGGATCTTGCGGCCGAGCAGGCCGTCGCGCACGCAGCCGCCGACGAAGCGCGGGGTTCCACCGGCGCGCTCCAGCGCCTGGTAGACCTGGTGCGCGGCGCCGGTCGTCATCCAGTCCTGCGGGAAGCTGCCGAGAGTCATGACGAACGAAGAACCTCGGCGAGATTGCTGAGCATGCCGGCGGTGGCGCCCCAGATGTAATAGCCGGGCCAGGGATAGACGTAGAAGAAGCGCTCCTGGCCTTGCCAGACCCGGCTCTCGGTGCGGCGGTTGCCGGCGTCGAGGAAGAAGCCCAGCGGCACCTCGAAGACCTCGGCGACTTCGAACGGATCGGGGACGAGAGCGATCGGCGGCATGATGAGGCCGACCCAGGGAACGACCTCGAATCCGGTCCGGGTCACATAGGTGTCGAGCCGGCCCACCAGATCGACGCGCTGCGGGTCGAGGCCGACCTCCTCCTTGGCTTCGCGCAACGCGGCGGCGGCGGCGTCGCGGTCCTCGGGATCGACCCGGCCGCCAGGAAAGCTCACCTGGCCGGCATGGTCATGGAGATGGTCGGTGCGCTTGGTGAGCAGCACCGTGAGACCGTCGCTGCGATCGATCAAAGGAACGAGAACGGCCGCCGCGGTCAGCGCGCGGTCCGGGTGCATGCCGGGGTTGAGGTCATGGTCGCCGCGCTGCGCCAGCGCCGCCGCATCGAAGACGCGCGGCGCCGGCGGGGTCGTGCCGGGTGCGGAACGGATGCCGGGGGCCGCCTGGCCCAGGCGCTGGATCACTTCACTGCGTTGCATGACGGATATTAGGCGTCGATCCGCCCCAGCGGGAAGAAGCGACCGCAGCTCCAGACGCCGAGCTGCTCTGGGCCGTCGCCGGTGCGGAATTCCCCCCATTCGACCAAGTGATAATAGACCGGGCGCAGGATCCGTGCCTCCAGCCCGTTGCGCACTGTAATATATGGGCGCGGCTCGCCGCTCGCCGGATCGTGATCGACGCGAATCGGATGCGACTCGTCGGCTGTCACAAGGTCATCGACATTCGTTCGGAAGGTGAGACGCCGCTCCGCTCCCTCGCCCGACGCGTCGACTTCGACGGCGACGAACGGCGCGTCATCCACCAGGATGCGGCCGCGCTCGACCGGCGTCACCAGCCAGAACTCGCCATTTTCCCGCCGCAATACCGTGGAGAATAGCTTCACCAGCGGTTTGCGGCCGATCGGCGAGCCCCGATAGAACCAGGTCCCGTCGCGGGCGATTCGCATGTCGAAGTCCCCACAGCTCGGCAACTGGGAGAAATCCGGCGCGTTGGTGGGACGTCCCGCGCCGGTGGCTCCACCTGGCGACCCGTCCGTGTGTGCGGCCCGGCATAACCAATTGGACAGGCCGCCGGATGTAGGATTACGCTGCATTATCAAAGCTTCAACAGCCAAGGATGTCCCAGGTGGCGATCACGGAGAATAGCATCGGCGCGACCCCGTTAGCATCCGGAGCCGCAGGGCAACCGAGCCCCGACCTCGCCGGCGAAATGGAGCAGATCCATAAACGCCTGGAGGCAGTGCGCCGCAACATCGGCCAGGTCATTTTCGGACAAGAGCAGACCGTCGAGCAATCGCTGATCTCGATCCTGGCCGGCGGCCATGTGCTGCTGATCGGCGTCCCCGGCCTCGCCAAGACCAAGCTGGTCGATTGCCTCGGCCGGGTGCTCGGCCTCGACACCCGCCGGGTGCAGTGCACGCCGGATCTCATGCCGGCCGATATCATCGGCTCGGAAGTGCTCGAAGAGGGTGAATCCGGCCGCCGCTCCTTCCGCTTCATCCCCGGCCCGGTCTTCTGCCAGCTGCTGATGGCCGATGAAATCAACCGCGCCTCGCCGCGCACCCAGTCGGCGCTGTTGCAGGCGATGCAGGAGCACCGGGTCTCAGTCGCCGGGCAGACCCATCAGCTGCCGCAGCCCTTCCACGTGCTCGCGACCCAGAACCCATTGGAGCAGGAAGGCACCTATCCGCTGCCCGAGGCGCAGCTCGACCGCTTCCTGTTGCAGATCGACGTCGACTATCCGGCGCTCGCGGCCGAGCGGCAGATGCTGATCGTGACGACCGGGTCTGCGGACCAGGAGCCGCAGGCGGTGATGAACGGCGACGAGCTCATGAAGGCGCAGCGGATCGTGCGGCGCATCCCCGTCGGCGACAAGGTGCTGGACGCGATCCTGAAGATGGTGCGCGCCGGCCGTTCCGGCGAAGGCGAATTGACCGACGTCACCAAGCATCTCGCCTGGGGCCCGGGACCGCGCGCCGGACAGGCGCTGATGCTGGCGACCCGCGCCCGCGCCTTGTTGCAGGGCCGCTTGAGCCCCTCGATCGACGACGTGGTGGCGCTGGCCCATCCGGTCTTGCGCCATCGCATCGCGCTCACCTACAGCGCGCGGGCTGAAGGCGTCACATTGGCGGCGGTCATCGACAAGCTCGTCGCCCTGCTCGGCTGAGCAAGCGCGGTTCAGGGCAATGTCAGTGGCGATCACGGCAGATCGGGCAAAGGCGGAATCGGCGGCCATCGCCGGCCGGTTGCCGCCGCTCTTGATCGCGGCCGAGCGCATCGCAGCCACCGTCACGCAAGGCGTGCACGGGCGGCGCCGGGTCGGCAGCGGCGATGTGTTCTGGCAGCACCGCCCCTATTACCCCGGCGACGAGCTGAAGCGGCTCGATTGGCGGCAATCGGCCAAATCCGACAAGATCTACCTCCGGCAGATGGAATGGTCGGCGGCGCAGACCGTCTATCTCTGGTGCGATCTCTCGCCGTCGATGGACTATGCCAGCAGGAAGGACCTGCCGACCAAGGCCGAACGTTCCCTGGTGCTGCTGCTGGCGCTCTCCAACGTCTTGGCGCGCGCGGGAGAGCGGGTCGCGCTGCTCGGCGATCCCGAGCCGCCGATCTCCGGCCGCGCCGTCGCCGAGCGCCTTGCCGACCGGCTGCAGCATCGGACGCAAGTGGCGCAGGACAATACCGAAGGCGAGCGCAGCCTGCCGCCGCCGGTGCTGCTGCCCGCGCATGCGCATGCGGTGATGATCAGCGACTTCCTGCAGCCGATCGAGGAATTCCGCGCGCTGATCGAGCGGTTCGCGGCGCGCGACGTGCGCGGGCATCTGTTGCAGGTGCTCGACCCCGCCGAGGTCGCGATGCCCTTCCTCGGCCGGGTGCGGTTCAAGGGATTGGAACGCGAAGGCGAGCTGCTGATGAGCCGCGTCGAATCGATCCGCGATCAGTATCTCAACAAGCTCGACGCCCATCGCGAAGCGCTGCGCACTCTGGCGCGCCATGCCGGCTGGAGCTTCTCGACCCACGTGACCGATGCGCCGGGCGCGCCGGCCTTGCTGGCGCTCTACCAATGGCTCGCCGCCGACAAGAGATTCCGGGCATGACGGGGCCGCATAGCATGTTGGGTTTGGCATGTTAGGTCTGGGCGGCCTCGCCTTCGTGTCGCCCTGGCTGCTGGTGGGCTTGGCCGCCTTGCCGGTGCTGTGGTGGCTGCTGCGCCTGACGCCGCCGGCGCCGAAGCGCATCCCTTTCCCCGCCATCCGCCTGCTGTTCGGGCTGCTGCCGAAGGAAGAGACGCCGCACCGGACGCCCTGGTGGCTGATCCTGCTGCGCCTCGCCATCGCCGCGCTGCTGATCGTCGGCCTCTCGCATCCGCTCTGGAATGCAGCACAACCTTTCCCGCGTTCGGGCCCGCTCATGCTGGTGCTGGATGACGGCTGGGCTTCGGGCCCCGGCTGGGGCGAGCGCCAGGCCTTCGGCCAGGAACTGATCGCCGAGGCCGAGCGCGAGAACCGCGGCGTCATCCTGCTCACCACCGCGCCGCAGCCCAATGGCCAGCTGCGCCCGATCTCGCTGCTTTCGGCGGATCAGGCGGCGGCGCAGCTCGCGGCGTTGCAACCCTCGCCATGGCCAGTCGATCGCGCCAAAGCACTGACGCTGCTGCAGGCCGCCGATTTC
>JAYSFH010000427.1:0-3702 GCA_041913405.1 Dongia sp.
GGCTTCGATGCGGACAGTGCCGACTTGCAGGCCGGCACCGACCGCGGGTCCCGGCACCATCGCCTCGACCCGGTTGATCAGCGGTGCCTGGTCGCTGGGCAGCGCCGGGCCCGCGGGGATGTCCAGCGCAAGATCGGCATCATAGGGAATGCAGACCTGCTCGCAGACCAGGTAGCGGAGATGCGCGCGCAGCTTCACCGCTTCGCCCGGCCGCTCGGGGGTCACGACGATCGGATAGACCACCTGGTCCTTGTAGCCGAAGGTCTGCAGGCCGAAGAGCTCGAAGCGATGCGGGGTCGGGTATTTGAGCTGGGCCCAGGTCACATTCTCCGAACCGTCGAACTTGAGCTCCGGCGGGAAGCCGGCATCGCCCGGCGCGCGCCAATAGGTCTTCCAGCCGGGCTTGAGGGTGATCTCCAGCCCGGCCGGCAGCGCCTGCAGGTCCCCGGCCCCGGTCACCGCCGTCACCAGGCGCGCGGCGCTCTGCTCGGTCGCCACGACATTGCCCGCGCCCGATTCGGCATGCGCGATGCATGTCCAGAACAGGGCCAGCAGCAGCAGGGCGCCGGAAGCACACGTGCGGGTCAAGCTGTTGTGATTCCGCTGCTTATTTGGATCCGCCAGTCTTGATGTCGCATTCATCATTTGCCAACTTTCGAGGCGGATTATAGGCTTACTCAACAATGGTTAAGGTCACGAAATTGTGGCTGCGACCAGATGGCGTTCGCGAGGGAAGCTATGGGTAAAACTGTTTCTCATCAAGGCTTTATGACCGGGGAATTGCTGGTCGCGATGCCGCAGATGCGCGACGCCCGCTTCACCCGCTCGGTGATCTATATCTGTGCCCATACCAGCGACGGCGCCATGGGTCTGGTGGTGAACCGGCTGGTCGGCTCCCTCACCTTCCCGGACCTGTTGCAGCAGCTCAACATCGACGCCCACGGCAAGGGCGAGCATATCCGCATCCGCAGCGGCGGCCCGGTCGAGACCGGGCGCGGCTTCGTGCTGCACAGCACCGACTATGTCGATGACGCGACCCTGAAGGTCGGCGAGCTGGTCGGGCTCACCGCCACGATCGACATCCTGAAGGACATCGCCTCGGGTTCCGGCCCGCGGCGCAGCCTGCTGGCCCTGGGTTACGCCGGCTGGGGTCCGGGCCAGCTCGACCAGGAGCTCCAGGCCAACGCCTGGCTGACCGTGCCGGCCGACGAGGAGCTGATCTTCGACGACGCGCTCAACGACAAATGGGAGCGCTCGCTCAGCAAGATCGGCGTCGACTTCACTTTCCTCGCCGGCGACGCCGGCCACGCCTAGGCATTCTTGAGCATCTCGGTGTAGCGCCGCTGCATATCAGCGGGCTCGACCGCTTCGATCGAATGGCCGATCAGCCAGTCGTAGCCGAAAGGGTCCCTGACGGCACCCGAACGCTCGCCGTAGAAATGATCCGCCGCCGGACGGACCAGGGTGGCGCCCGCCGCGATCGCCCGCGCCATCAGCGCGTCGCAATCCTCGACATGGATGTGGATGCTCATCTTCACCGCGGCAGGCTCCGGCGCGGTGATGCCGTATTCCGGAAATTCGTCGGACAGCATCAGCGTGTTGGGGCCGAAGGCGAGCTCGACATGGCCGATCCGCCCGCTGGGCTCGACCAGGCGGAACTTCTCCGCGACGCCGAAGGCTTCCTTGTAGAAGCGGATCGCCGCCTCGGTGTCCTTCATGCGGAGATAGGGATACATCTCGTGGATCTGCATGGCTGTCCTCCTGCGCGAGGAGCGCAATCTGCGCCGGCCCGGCGTTGGGGTATTGAACGAATTTTACCGGCGACGTTCCGGGACGTGCCGGCCGGTGCCGCCCTGCCTGCGGTATTCGCCCGGCGGGATTCCGGCAAAGCCGCGGAAGTCGCGGTTGAAATGCGCCTGGTCGGCATAGCCGGCATCCTGCGCGATCGCCGCGAGCCCCGCTTCCGGCTGTCGCTCCAGCCGCAGCAGCACCCGGCCGAACCGCGCCAGCCGTTGATAGCGCTTCGGCGACAGGCCCACGGCCTGCGAGAAGCGTGCGATGAAATGCCGGTGGCTCCAGTCGAGCGCGGCGGCGACCCGGCCGACCGGCCGGCGCTCCAGCAGCAGCGCCGCCTGGACGATCGCCGGGTCGACACCGCGGATTCGCGGCAGGCGCCGCAGCAGGGCGGCCTCGAGAATGTCGAGGCGGCGCGCGAGATCGTTCGTTGCGGCGAGTTGGTCGCGGAGACTCTCGGCCGCGCCGCCCCAGAAGGCGTCGAGCGGCGTGTGGCCGCCGGCGAAGCTGTCGGTCGGCGCGCCGAGGAAGGCGCCGGCGGCGCCGGGACGGAACACCGCGCCAACGGTCGGCGCGGGATCGCTGCTGTCCTTCAAATAGGCGGCATCGCGCACGCCGCCGATCACGGCATGCGAGACGGTGTCCCCGGTCTCGTCCGCATCGTCGGCAAAGAGACGCACCGGCTTGCCGCCGAGGCGAATGACCAGATGCGCCGAGACCGCCGGCAGCATGCGCTCGCGCGCGGTGACAGGCCCTTCCGGCGTGCTCGCCCACAGGAGCTCCACGAAGGGACGCAGGATCGGATGCGGCGGACGGCTGACGTGAATGGTAGTGTTCCTCCTCGCTGCCGCAGGCTACCACAATCCGTGCATAGGATAATCATGCCCAAGGTCTCCGAATCCTTCGCCAACGCCGTCGCTGAGCTCGGCCGGGTCGCGGCGCGCATCGATGACGCCGCGGTCGACGCCTTCATGGCGGCGATCCAGCGCGCGCCGCGCATTTTCGTGGTCGGCGCCGGGCGCGAGGGATTGTCCGCCAAGGCCTTCGCGATGCGCCTCACCCATCTCGGCAAGCCGACCCATTGGATCTGGGACGACACCACGCCCGGCATTGCCAAGGGCGACCTGGTGATCGTGGTTTCCGGCGGCGGCTCGATCGGGCATATCGACTACGTCTTCGACCGGGCGGCCGAGGCCGGCGGCGAGATCGCCGTGGTCACCGGCGATCCCGGCGGCGTCACGCCCAAGAAGGCAAAACTGGTGCTGTTCCTGCCCGCCGCGGTCTACAAGGGCAAGGCGGCGGTCGAGCCCTCGACCCAACCGATGGGCAATCTGTTCGAGCAGGCGCTGTTCATCCTGTTCGACCAGATCGCGGTCGCCCTGGCCGAGCGGATGGGCGTTTCCAAACCCGCCATGGAAGCCCGGCACCGAAATGTAGAATAGGCCGACAGCAAGCGCCTGGCTTGATGTAGATAATTCTCTTTTCCTTTTGTTAACTATCCCGCCGTCAAGCTGACGGCGGAACCGCACGGCTTTGCGCCTCGTTGCATGACGGAGTGTGCAGAACCACGCGCGTTCGCCTAGGAACCGATACCGAGGCCATATGAACTGGCATCGCAAGCGTCGGATCATCACTGCCCTGTTCGGCGCCGGCATTGCGCTGCTGATCGCCATGGCGGGAGTCTCCGTCTATCTCGACGCCGTCGCGGTGAGGCGCAATGCGGAGCTGTCCACGATCCGCGATCACACCGATGTCGCAAACCGTCTCCTGGTTTCGCTGGTGGATATCGAAACCGGCGTGCGCGGCTACCTGATCACCGCCGATCCGAGCTACCTCGCCCCGCTCTATCGCGGCCGGGACATGATCACCCAGTTGAGCTCGATCTGGGGTTCGGAGTTCGAGAAGTGG
>JAYSFH010000427.1:3712-3985 GCA_041913405.1 Dongia sp.
CCGACCTGCGGCTGGGCGACCTGATGGACCGCCGGCAGAAGCTGAACGACGATCTGCTCGAGACCGCGCGACTGCTGGGCGTCAGCGTCGCCCGCGAAAAGCTGCGCACCAGCGAGGCCAAGTTCCTGATGGACCGGATGCGCGCGGTCCTCTACTTCCAGCTCGGCGAGCTCGGTTCGCGATCGGACGCGACGCAGCGCAGCGCGGATTCCCTGGCGCGGCTGCATTCGATCCTGGTCGTGGCCTCGCGCGGCCGCGCGCTCCGGTTTTGCA
>JAYSFH010000428.1:0-2389 GCA_041913405.1 Dongia sp.
CGCGGGGAAGGGCCATGAGACCACCCAGACCATCGCCGGCGTCGATCATCCCTTCGAGGATACGGCCGTCGCCCGCATGGTCGTCTCTCGCTTGACTGCCGAATCGGGTTGCATCTCTCCTCGGCTCCAGTAGAGTCTTTGTGTGGGAACGGGCAGTTTATGTGTGGTTTCACACAAACTGTTAATGCTGAGAATCTTTGACCAAGGCCAACCCCTTTGACCAAGGAGTCACTCGCATGACGCAGAAGAACATCCCCGATCAGGCCCAGGGCAAGAAAGCGAGCCCGGGCGCGCCGCAGAAATCGCGCGAGCTGGATGCCAAGGAACTCGACAAAGTGGCCGGCGGCCGTCCGTCGAGCATCGGCAATACCAAGGAGCCGCTGGCCGGCGGCTGACCCGCAACCCTCCCGCGGACCGCCCACTTATTTCACGCGCGCCGCGCCGGATTGAGGGCTGACGCCGTCAAGGCTGGTGCGGTCGTCGCTGCGAATGCTGTTATCTTCCCGGCAGCGCCGCCCGCGGGGAGATGAATGTGCTGCAGCTGAATGCGCGTGAAGACCTGACGCTCGATCTCGTGCACCACGTCGCCTGGCGCAACGAGCCGGTCGAGCTTTCCGCCGGCGCGCGGGCGCGCATCGCCGCGCGCCGTGACGACTTCGAGCGCCTGCTGAAAGACCCCAGCCACGGCGTCTATGGCGTCAACCAGGGCCAGGGCGAGATGATCCGCCACCGCCTGTCGGACAAGCAGATCGCACGGCTCGCGCAATTGAAGCCACTCCCGGCCGCGGTTGCGTTCGGCGATCAATTTCCGCCGCGCGTGGTGCGCGCCATGGTGCTGGCGCGCTTTGCCAACATCCTCGACGGCCACGCCGCGGCGACACCGCGCCTGGCGGACGCGCTGATCGACTTGCTGAACACCGGGTCACTCCCGTCCGTGGCCTGCACCGGCCAGGGCGGAGCAGGGGAGATCCTCGCGACCTATCCGCTCTTCGCGGCGCTTTCCGAACGTTTCGAACTCTTGCCTGCCGAGCGCGGCGCGCTCATCAACGGAGCGCCTTGCGCCGCGGCGCTCGTGGCCGACGCAGCGCTGGCCGCGCGCCGCCGGCTCGATCTCGTGCAGCAGGTGCTGGCGCTGGCGATCCTCGCCTTCGGCGCGCCGCGAGAGCATTACGACCCGGCGCTCGGAGATCTCTGGGGCGGGCCCTATCATCGCCTGGCCTTCGATGCGCTGGATGCCCTGCTCGGTGCCCCCAAGGGCGAGCAGCGCAGCCACCAGGCGCCGGTCAGCTATCGGATCATCCCCGCGGTGCTTGCCCAGGCGCATTGGGCGGTGGGCCAGGCCGAGGCGATCGCGAAGACGGCGTTGTCGGCGGTCACCCACAACCCGACCTATCTCGAGCCCGATGACGCGCATCCGCTCGGCCGTTGCATCAGCACCGGGGGCTTCCACAACGCGCTGGCGGCGCCGGCGATGGACAACGTGACCGGCGTCTGGGCCGATCTCTGCCTGCTCTGCGAGCGGCTCGTGGCCGGCCTGCTGAACGGGCGCGTCTCCGGTTTCCCGGATTTTCTGCTCGGCGATCGCGATCCGTCCGAGAGCGATGGCCACGGCGCGCTCGGCTATCTGCCGATGGCGATCACCGGCTTTGTCGAGGAGGCGCGTGCGCTGGCGCAGCGCAGCTTCATCCCGGCGGTCGATGCCTCGGTCTTCGGCCAGGACGATGTCGCATCGCCGGTCTTCCTCGCCTGGCCGAAGGCGGAGCAGGCGGGGGAGACCCTCGACCGCACCCTGGCCGTGCTCGCTGTCGTCGCCTCGCAGGCGCTGCATCTGACCCATCGGATTCCCGAGTCCGGTCCGCTGCGCAACCTGCTGGGCAAAGTGCGGGAGAACGTCCCGCCGGTCACGGCGGACCGCGTCTTGGGCCCACAGTTGCAGGCCCTCAGCAGCTATTTTGGCGTCTCAATCTTTGGGATGACTCTCCGTATCTAACCTCTTGTGAAGTCAGCTGTTGCTGCACCGCACAAATACACGCATATTTAAGCGGCTGCGGGCTACCTTGGTCGGAGCCGTCAGGGCGCGGCTGTAACAGAAGAAGGGGTACTCGCGTGCTGTACACCGCAGTTCTGGTCGCCTGCCTTTCATCCACGTCGCCTCACGGAACCGGCGATTGCCGCACCCATGAGATGCTGATCAACGGCGGCGTCGATCCGATGTCGGCCTTCATCGAGGCGCAGACCCGCGCCGCGGAATGGTTGGCGCAGCATCCCGGCCTGGCCAAGCAATCGCTGGTCATTCACGCCGGGCGCAGCGCCTAAGCTTTCGCACCGACGTGCCCTCGTCCTTGACCCGGGCATTCGCCGTACCGAACCCGCAACTGCATGGCGCGGG
>JAYSFH010000428.1:2399-3233 GCA_041913405.1 Dongia sp.
AGCGGTCCTAACTCGGCACAAATTCGCCCGTTGACCTCAAATGTCGCCCCGAAAAAGGGCCGTGCCACGGCTAGGATGCTGGACGTGGATGTGCAACTGTTGCCAGATAGTTCTCTGCGTCCCATATGCAGAGATCACCGAGCCCCGCATGGAGCTTCGATCCCCGACAATGCTGCCCCCGGATCTCTTCCATCCCGCCGTCGCCGACTGGTTCACCCGGCACTTTCCGGAGGCGACACCGGCACAGGCGCAAGCCTGGCCGGCGATCAAGGCAGGCGAGCACACGCTGATCGCGGCGCCCACCGGGTCGGGCAAGACCCTTGCGGCATTTCTCGCGGCAATCGACGGGCTGGTGCGCCAGGGGCTGGACGGCACGCTGACGGACGCTACGCAGATCGTCTACGTCTCGCCGCTGAAGGCGCTTTCCAACGACATCCAGAAGAATCTCGAAGCGCCGATCGCCGGCATTCGCGCGGCGCTGAAGGAGCGCGGCCTGCCGGACATCGGGATCTCGACCTGGGTGCGCACCGGCGACACGCCGTCTTCCGAACGCGCGAAGATGGCGAAGCGGCCGCCGCATATCCTCGTGACCACGCCGGAATCCTTTTACATCCTGCTGGGCTCTGAATCCGGCCGGAAGATGCTGGAGACCACCCGCTGGGTGATTGTGGACGAAATCCACGCCATGGCCGGCAACAAGCGCGGTGCGCATCTGGCGCTCTCGCTCGAGCGTCTCGCGGCGCTCTGCGGCGACAAGCTGCTGCGCGTCGGCCTCTCGGCGACACAGAAGCCGATCGATACGGTGAAGAACCTGCTTGCCGGCAGCGGTGGATC
>JAYSFH010000428.1:3243-3981 GCA_041913405.1 Dongia sp.
GCGCGCCGAAGGTTCGCATCGTCGATACCGGGCATCAGCGACACCGCGAGCTGGTGATCGAAGTGCCGGGCCAGCCCTTGGAAGCGGTGATGTCGGCGGAATGCTGGCTCAATGTCTATGACCGGCTGCAGCAGCTGGTCGAGGCGCACCGCACCACGCTGGTCTTCGTCAACACGCGACGGATGGCGGAGCGGGTTGCCCGCGCGCTCTCGGAACGCCTGGGCGAGACCGCGGTCACCGCGCATCACGGCAGCACGGCGAAGGAGCATCGGCTCGCCGCCGAGCAGCGTTTGAAATTCGGCCAGCTGCGGGCGCTGGTCGCCACCGCATCCCTGGAGCTCGGCATCGATATCGGCGACGTCGATCTGGTCTGCCAATTGGGTTCGCCGCGCTCGATCGCCAGCTTCCTGCAGCGGGTCGGGCGTTCGGGCCACGCCGTCGGCGCGACGCCGAAAGGCCATCTCTTCCCGCTGTCGCGAGACGAGCTGGTCGAATGCTCGGCCTTGTTCGACAGCGTGCGGCGCGGCGAGCTGGACAAGCTGGAGATTCCCTCGAAGCCGCTCGATGTGATCGCCCAGCAGATCGTCGCCGAATGCGCGGCGCAGGACTGGGGCGAGGACGACCTCTTTCAGCGCTTCACGCGGGCCTGGCCCTATCGCGATCTCACGCGGCCCGAGTTCAGCGAAGTCCTGAAGATGCTGGCCGAGGGATTCACGACGCGGCGCGGCCGGCGCGGCG
>JAYSFH010000429.1:0-3975 GCA_041913405.1 Dongia sp.
CGAAGGGATGGATCGCATGCCCGGCGATCGAGGTGATGTTGACGATCGTCCCCTTGCCCTTGTGCAGCGGCTTGGCGAAGCCGCGCGCCAGGATCAGCGGCGCGAAGAAATTGAGTTCGAACACCTCGCGCCAGGCATCGACGTCGCCGTTGAGGACGCCGAGCCGTTCCTTGAACGAAGTCTTCGGACTGATCGCGGCGTTGTTCACCAAGGCATGGATCGGCTGGTCGCCCAGCACCTTCAACGCCTCGTCGATGAAATGCTCGGTATCGGCGGCCCTGGCGAGGTCGGCGGTGATGTGATGGGTCCAGTTCGGGTCGGCCTTGCACTCTTCCGGGATCGCCTCGCGCGAACAGGTGATGATGCGCCAGCCTTCGGCGCTGAACCGCTGCACGGTCGCATGGCCGATGCCGCGGCTGGCGCCGGTCAGGATCACGGTCTTGCGGGTTGGCTCCGCCTTGGTTGAGTCGGACATGGGTCTCCTGTCACCCGAACCGGCGAATGACGCGGTCGGCGCCCAGCGGGTCCTGGTGGATGATGATTTCCGCTCCGGGGAATGCCTCGAGCAGGCTGGCCTCGACAGAATCGGAAATCCGATGCGCGTCCTTCAAGGTGATATCCGGCTTGAGATCCAGGTGAAACTGGATGAAACGGTCCTGCCCGGCGACCCGGGTGCGCAGCTCATGCAGGTCGATGACCTCGGGATTGGATCGGATGATCAGCTTGATGCGGTCCCGGTCCTGGTCGTCCATCTCGCGGTCCATCAGCATGTCGAGCGCGGCGCGGCCGAACACACTGGTCAGCAGCAGCGACACGATGACCGCGAGGTTGGCGAGGAAGTCGGTGAAGTAGTGGGCCGAATCCGCGTGGACCGCCATGGATTCGGTCTGCCGGATCACGTGGCGCTGGAACAGGATCAGCACCAGCGTGAGGCCGATCGAGACCACCATCACCACGATGCCGACACCTTCCTGCTCCACCGCCTCGCGGTAGAAGAAATGCTTCCCGACCTCGAACAGCAGCAGCAGCGAGGAGCCGAGGATGAAGGCCACCTGCACCAGCCCGGCCAGCGGCTCCGCCTTGCCGTGGCCGAAACGGTGCTCGGCGTCGGCCGGCGTCACCGCCGTGCGGATGGCGAAGAGATTGACCAGCGAGGCGCCGAGGTCCAGCGCCGAATCGAACAGCGAGGAGAGCATGCTGACCGAATTGGTCGCGATGAAGGCATAGAGCTTGATCGCAATCAGCAGCGTCGCCACGCTGACCGAGGCCACCCCGGCAGCGCGCATCAGGGATGCGGATTTTTCGGAAACAGCCATTAGGGAAACAGCTTCTCGGTGGTCCAGCCGTCACCGTCGGCATTGCGGTGGTAGACCGTGCGGTCGTGCAGCCGGAACGGCCGGTCCTCCCAGAATTCTATCAGCCGCGGTTTGATCCGGAAGCCCGACCAGTAGGGCGGGCGCGGCACCTGGCCGATCGCATACTTCGCGGTGAACTGCGCGACCCGGGCTTCGAGCTCGAAGCGCCCCTTCAAGGGCCGTGACTGCTGCGAGGCCCAGGCGCCGATCTGGCTCGCCTTCGGCCGGCTCTGGAAATAGGCATCGGCCTCGGCGTCGGTCACGCTCTCGACCTCGCCCTCGACCCGGACCTGGCGCCGCAGCGACTTCCAATGGAACAGCAGGGCCGCCTTCATCGCGCCCAGGATCTGCCGGCCCTTGCGGCTCTCATAGTTCGTGTAGAAGACGAAGCCCTGCGCGTCCTGGCCCTTCAAGAGCACCATTCGCACCGAAGGCATGCCGTCGGCGCCGACCGTCGCCAGGGCCATGCCGTTGGGGTCGTTGGGCTCGGACTTCTCGGCCTCCGCATACCAGGATTCGAACTGGCGGAAGGGCGCGTCCCAGGGGTGGATGCTGGCGCTGGACTCGATCTCGGTGCTGGTCATGGCTCACTCGGTACGATCTGGAGCGGATATTGCCCCGGGCTTCACGGCAACAATAGCGGCGATTAGGCCGCACACAACATTTAGAGGCTCACGCCCCCGCCACCCTCCCCCTTGTAGGGATATGGGGTAGACCTTACCTTTGGGCGCGGAGGAGACTGGAATTTATGGCTGACCCGTACAAGACCCTCGGCGTTTCCCAGGGCGCATCGGCGGACGAGATCAAGAAGGCTTATCGCAAGCTGGCGAAGAAGCTTCACCCCGACGTCAACCCCGGCAACAAGAAGGTCGAGGCCCAGTTCAAGGAGGCGACCGCCGCCTACGACCTGCTGAGCGACGCCGAGAAGCGCCGCAAGTTCGACGCCGGCGAGATCGACGACAACGGCAATCCGCGCGGCTGGGGCGGCGCCGGGGCGCGCGGATGGGCTGGCGCCGGCGGTGCCGGTGCCCGGCGCGGGCCGCGCGCGGCCGATGCCGGAGTCGACGATTCCTTCGCCGAGGACCTGTTCCGCGACTTCTTCAATTTCGGCCAGCGTGGCGGCCAGCGCGCCGGCATGAAAATGCGCGGCGCCGACGTCACCTACAAGGCCGAGGTCGCCTTCCTGGAAGCCGCGCGCGGCGCCAAGAAGCGGCTGACCTTGAGCGACGGCAAAACACTCGACATCACCATCCCGCCGGGGACGGTGGACGGGCAGAGCCTGCGCCTGAAAGGCCAGGGCCTCCCCGGCCAGGGCGGCGCGCCCAACGGCGACGCCTATGTCGAGATCGCCGTGAAGCCGCATGCCTATTTCGAGCGCGAGGGCAGCGACATCCTGTTGGAATGCCCGATCTCCCTTGGCGAGGCGGTGCTCGGCGGCCAGATCACCGTGCCGACCATCGACGGCAACGTGTCCTTGAAAGTGCCGAAGGGCAGCAACACCGGGACTCAGCTCCGCCTCAAGGGCAAGGGCGTCGTCGACGCCAAGGGCCACCGCGGCGACCAATACGTGCGTTTCGTGGTCGTCCTGCCCCGCCAGATGGACTCGGAGCTCGAGCAGGCGGTCGAACGCTGGGCCAAATCCAACGGCGCCGACCAGGACGTGCGGGACAAGTTCGCGAAGGGCTAAGCCTTTGATCGGGCTTTGCTCTTTGCGATAAGTCAGCGCCGCCGCTCAATTGACCGGAACGGTTAATGGTGTAGGATGCGGCAACAATCCGCAGTTCCTCTCTCGCATCAAGGTTCCAGAAATGACGGAAAACCGTGGGCTGATGACCGGCAAGCGCGGCCTGATCATGGGCGTCGCCAACGACCGGTCGATCGCCTGGGGCATTGCCAAGGCCGCGGCCGATCACGGCGCGGAGCTCGCCTTCACCTTCCAGGGCGAAGCGCTGGAAAAGCGCGTCCGCCCGCTGGCCCAGCAGGTCGGCGCCAACATCGTGCTGCCCTGCGACGTGACCGACGACGCCAGCATCGACAAGACCTTCGACGCCATCAAGTCGAGCTGGGGCTCGCTCGATTTCGTGGTCCATGCCATCGCCTTCTCCGACAAGGACGAGCTCAAGGGGCTCTATGTCGACACGTCGCGCAGGAATTTCGCGCTGACCATGGACATCTCCTGCTTTTCCTTCACTGCCGTCTGCCAGCGGGCGCGGGCGCTGATGCCGAACGGCGGCAGCCTCCTCACCCTCTCCTATTTCGGCGCCGAGAAGGTGATGCCGCATTACAACGTGATGGGCGTCGCCAAGGCCGCGCTGGAATGCTCGGTGCGCTACCTCGCCGCCGACCTCGGCCCGGAGAACATCCGGGTCAACGCGATCTCGGCCGGCCCGATCAAGACGCTCGCGGCCTCGGGCATCGGCGACTTCCGCCACATCCTGCGCTGGAACGAGCTCAATGCGCCGATGAAGCGCAACGTCACCATCGATGACGTCGGCGGTTCCGGGCTCTACCTGCTGAGCGACCTCGCCCGGGGCGTCACCGGCGAGCTGCATCACGTCGATGCCGGCTACAACACGGTCGGCATGATGCGGACGGATTCGGCCGCCGACCTCGCCGACAT
>JAYSFH010000430.1:0-2883 GCA_041913405.1 Dongia sp.
CCCCTCCCCAACCCTCCCCCGAAGTCGGGGGAGGGGGACGAAAAGGGCCTTCCCCCGAAGTCGGGGGAGGGAGAAGAGAAAGAGCCCTCCCCCATCTTTGGGGGAGGGTTGGGTGGGGGTGCCGCAAACTCGGTGCATCTTGCGGCGCTACACCGTGATCTGGCCCTTCATCACGGCGGTGGCGAAGCCGGCGATCTTCACGCGGTCGCCTTCGAGCTTCAGCCAGAGGTCGCCGCCGCGCTTGGAGACCTGGCGGGCGTGGAAGGTGTTCTTGTTCAGGAGCCGCGACCAGAAGGTGGCGAGCACGCAATGGGTGGAGCCGGTCACCGGATCCTCGGGGATGCCGGCGGTGG
Source organism: Dongia sp. (assembly GCA_041913405.1). Classification (GTDB taxonomy): domain Bacteria; phylum Pseudomonadota; class Alphaproteobacteria; order Dongiales; family Dongiaceae; genus Dongia. The sequence goes on from JAYSFH010000430.1 coordinate 354, forward strand.
GCGCGAAGTAGCGGGAGACGAAGTCGATGCCGTTCTCGCCGCGGGCGGTCACCAGCACGGTGCGGTCGAGCTGATTGAGCTTGCTGAAATCCGGCACGAGGCGCGCGACATCGGCGGCCTTCTCGTAAAGCGCCAGATAGGCGTCATAGCTTTCGGCGACATGCATCTCGACCGGCTTCACGTCGAAGCAGGCGGCGACCTTGGCCAGCGCTTCGGGCTGTGGGCGGACGTCATGGCGCGGGAAATCCAGTTCCAGCTTGTCGCCGGACTTCGAGACCGAGAGCGGTCCGGACAGGCTGTCGAAAACGATCTTCTCGGGTGCATTCCCGAGAGCATGCAAGACATGGGCGCTGGCGAGCGTCGCATGGCCGCAGAGCTTCACCTCGGTGGTCGGCGTGAACCAGCGGATGCGATAGTGGTCGCTTTCGGGCGCGAAGAAGGCGGTCTCCGCCTGGTTGATCTCGGCCGCAATCGACTGGAGCACGGCATCGGGCAACCACGACTTCAGCGGCACGACCCCGGCGGGATTGCCCGCGAAAGGCCGGTCGCTGAAGGCGTCGATTTGATAGACGTCGAGTTGCATGCTCACTTCCAGAAAGGCTTGGTGACCTCGCCCTCGACGTCCGCACTGGTCAGACCGATATCGCGGAGCATGCGGTCATCCAGGCGGCCGAGAGCAAGACGCTGCCGACGGCGCTCGAACCCGACGGCGATGGTCTCCGCGAGGCGAACGAGCATTCCGGAAGTGGACAGCCGCTCGCCGGTGGTCGGTCGGAAGCCGCTGCGCTCTGATTTGTATCCATACATTTTCATCTCCATTTGTGACAATTTGCTGAGGATTCTCGCGGCACTCGATTCAATGTCGCGATTGACGCCATAATGTCTTGACGCCTCATGATGTCAATCAGTACATTGACACCATGACAATGTGGCGACCTGAAATAGAACAGATCCAAGGACCGCGCTATCTGGCGATTGCGGAAGCACTTGCGGTCGATGTGCGCGGCGGCGCGCTCAATCCGGGCGACCGTTTGCCCACCCATCGCGATCTCGCATATCGCCTGGGTGTGACGGTCGGCACAGTGAGCCGGGCCTATGCCGAAGCCGAACGACGCGGCTTGATCGGCGGCGAGGTCGGGCGCGGCACCTTCGTTCGCCCCGATGCGCGGCGCCGCAAGGCGCAGGCGGTGATCGACATCGAGGCGCCGCTGGGCGTGCCGCAGATCATCGACCTCTCGGTCAACATCCCGACGCCGATGACCAGCGATTCGATCCTCGCCGAGACGCTCTCCGAGATCGTCGCGCGGCCGGGCATCGCGCGGCTGATGGATTATCACCCGCATGCCGGCATGGCGGCGCATCGCGCCGCCGGGGCGCAGTGGCTGACCGAATGCGGCTTCCCGATCGAGGCCGAGCGGGTGATCGTCACCGCCGGCGGCCAGCACGCGATGACCGCGGCGCTGGGCGGCCTGACCGAGCCCGGCGACGTGGTCATCACCGAGTGCCTCACCTATCCGGGCCTGAAGCGGCTCGCCGACTTCCTGCGGGTGCGGCTGCACGGCGTCGCCATGGACGAGCACGGCATCGAGCCCGAAGCCTTCGAGACCGCCTGCCGGACGCTCAATCCGAAGGTTTTCTACTGCGTCACCAATCTGCAGAACCCGACCGCCCTGGTGGTCCCAGTCGAGCGCCGCCGCGAGATCGCGGCGATCTGCCAGCGCCATGGCGTGAAGATCGTCGAGGACGACGTTTACGGCTTCCTGCTGGGCCAGGACGCGCCGCCCGCCCTTTCGAGCTTCGCGCCGGAGCTCGGGCATTATTTCACCGCGCTCTCGAAGTCGATGGCGCCGGGCCTCCGGGTCGGCTATCTCGCCCTCCCCGCCGGCAGCCGCGACGACTTCACCCAGGTGGTGCGCTCAACCACCTGGATGGCGACACCCCTGACCGCCGAGATCGGCGCCGACTGGATCCGCAACGGCATCGGCCGCGAGCTGGCCGACGGGCATCGCGAAGAGGCGATCGCGCGGCAGCAGATGGCGCGGCAGATCCTGGCCGGGCACGATCTCTCGGCCGAGCTCCGGGCCTATCATCTCTGGATGCGGCTGCCCGAGCCGTGGTCGGCGGAAGCCTTTGCCTTAGAGCTCCGGATGCGCGGGGTCGCGGTGACGCCGGCCGGCGCCTTCGCCACCACCCGCACCGCACCGGCCGCGGTCCGGCTCTGCCTCTGCGAGCCGCCGGAGCGCGCCGTGCTGGAGCGGGGCCTGCAGATCATCGCGCAGACCGCGCGCTCGGCGCCGGGAGTGAGCGTCGGCGCCGATATGGGCGTGGTCTAGCGCATGACCGCGTCCGAGGGGACCGCCACCGAAGTGCTCGAGCGCAGCGATGCGCCGAAATCCCAGTCGCCGCTGGACGAGGCCTGGCATGGGCTGCGGGACACCCTGCCTTTCATGTTCGGCTCGATCCCGTTCGGCCTGCTGTTCGGGACGCTGGCGACCGGCGAGGGGCTGAGCCCGCTGGCGACCATGGCGAT
>JAYSFH010000430.1:2893-3953 GCA_041913405.1 Dongia sp.
TGTTCGTCTTCTCCGGCTCGGCGCAGTTCATCGCGGTGGTGCTGCTGGGGGCCGGATCGGGCATCTGGGTGGTGTGGTTCGCGACCTTCGTCCTCAATCTCCGCCATCTGCTCTATGCCGCGACCCTGGTGGACCATGTCCGGCACCTCAGCCAGGCCTGGCGCTTCCCGCTGGCGGCCTTCCTGACCGACGAGACCTTCGCGGTGATGGAGCGGCGCTACCGGATGCGGGGCGGCGGCGTGAACGCCCACTGGTATTACCTCGCCTCCTGCTTCGGCATGTATGTGAACTGGCAGACGTGGACCTTCCTCGGCATCACCATCGGGCAGAACTATCCGGAGGTGCAGAACTGGGGCCTGGAGTTCGCCATGGTGGTGACCTTCATCGGCATCGTCGTGCCGCTCTTAACCTCCATGCCCTATCTGGCGGCGGCAGCCACCGCCGGGCTGGTCGCGGTCGTCGCCAATCCCCTGCCCTACAAGCTCGGCCTGATGCTGGCCGCCCTGGCCGGGATCGTGGTCGGGGTGGTGCTGGACATCCGCCGGCGCGGGCTGACGCTCACCACCGAGGAAGACGCCAACACCCTCGCCCCGCCAGAAAAGAAGACCTGGGCATGAGCACCGGCCTGATGATCCCCCTGCTGATCCTGGGCATGGCCGTGATCAACCTGGTCATCCGCTGGCCGGTCTATCTCTTCGCCAACCATTTCCGCTTCCCGCCGATCATCGAGCGGGCGCTGGCCTTCGTGCCGGTCGCGGTGCTGACGGCGATCATCGTGCCGACCGTGCTCTATCCGGGCGACGGCACCAAGCTCGACATCAGTTGGAACAACCCGGCGCTGCTCGCCTCGCTGGTCGCCTGCGCGGTGAGCTATTTCGGCAAGAACCTCTTCGCCACGATCGGCGCCGGGGTGGTCGCCTTCCTGTTGTTGCGCTGGCTGCTGCCGATCTAGAAAAATTTCACAAAATCAAAATCTTGTCCGACTTACCTGCAGTTCACGCGGAAGATGGGCCGCATCTTAAAGTGCGAACTTAAGACAGTAGATCGGCGGCAGATGATT
>JAYSFH010000431.1:0-3948 GCA_041913405.1 Dongia sp.
CGCCATCGTGCCTCCGGTCGAGATCGCCGCCGCCCAGCGCCTGTTCGCCGAGCATAAGCTGGCCGAGGTCGAGCCCGAGGGCTTCGGCGAGTTCATGCTGTCCGGCGACGGCGCGGTGGACGAGCTCGCCGTTGTCTACGGCCTCGATCTCGGCGAACATCGCAGCGGCGAGACCCTGGCCGATTTCATGCACGAGCGGCTCGGCAAGATCGCCGTGGTCGGCGACCGCGTGCGCCTGGGCGAGGTCGAGCTGGTGGTGCGTTCAATCCGGGAAGGCCGGGTCCGCACCGTCGGCCTGGAGCTCGAGGATCAGCGCGAGAAGCTGCCGGCGCGCAAGGCGGCGCGGCGGTTCAGGCGGAGGGCGGCGGTCTGGTCGGTGCGGACCTTGCGGGCGATCAGGCGGAAGCCCGGGCGCCCGGACGCTTAGCCGCGTCGGCCGGGGCCAGCGACAGTTCCAGCTGCCATTCCATGTCGGAATCGCTCAGCGGATAGCCGCCGTTCTTCGGCTGCAGCAGCTGGTCGGCGGCGATGCCGCCGGGTCCCGACTGCAAGGCCACGGCCAGGGCCATCGAATAGCTGGCCTTCCAGGCCAGCGCGGTGATCGCCTTGGCGCTCGCCGAAGCGAGGATCCGCCGCACCACCGGGAGCGCGAGGCCGCTGTCGCGGGCAACCGCGGCGCGGACCGCGGCAAACTGCTCGCCCGCAATCGCGGCCTCGATCGCGGCCTCACCGACCGGCGCGTCGATGCCGGCGTCGTCATCCTCGGCCGCGTTCGCCTTGGCCGCGGCTTCGGGCAGCGCCGTGACGGATTGCGCCGGCGGTTCCTCGGCCGGCCGTTGCTGTTCCTCCGCGACGATCGCCGCGACGGTTTCCGGGTCGGCGTCCTTGCGCTTTTTCAACACCGAAAGCAGCGCCTTCGAGACGAAGGCGGCGAGCCGCTGCATCATGCCGCCGGAGAGCTTCGGCCGCCCGACCAGCGGTTCGTGCCAGTCGCCGAAGCGCGGCGCCACGTCGAGGATCCGCTCCATCGTCGCGGGATCGATCTCGGCATTGTGGTTCTTCAGGAGCGCGGTCACCGCCAGCACGCCGTCCGGCGCCGACAGGGCGGTCGAGACCAGCGCATCGGCCAAGGGCGTGCCGAGGCGACGCCGGCGGGCGATCGCTTCGAGCGCGCCCTGGATCGGCTTCGAGCGGATGATCTCGATCAGCTCCGCGTCGGTCAGCAACGGCGAGGATTCCAGGATCGGTCCGGCAACCTTGATCTCGGCGTCCCGGGCGAGCCTCTGGATCACCTCCAGCGGCGCGTCCTGGGTGTGGCGGAGGGATTCGGCGATCACCTGGCGGATCCGGGCGGTCCGGTCGGCGGCGAGGATCCCGATCACTTCCAGGGTGAGCTCGCGGATATGCGCCCGCTCCTCGCCGGAGAGGTTGGGCGCCAGCCGGCCGATCTTGTGCGCCAGGCGCTCGCGCACGCCGACGTCCTTGTCCTTGGCCAGGACCAGGTCGGCCTGCCGCGGCGTCGCGCTGTTGGCGGCGATGCCGGCGCGGACCGCGGGCTCGGCATCCTCGGCCAGGAAATAGAGGATTTCCGGCTGGACGTCGGACCGCTCGGCCAGACGCCGCCGCGTCTCCGGGTCGGCATCCGCCGCCAGCGTCCGGGCTTTGCTGTAGTCGATCATCAAGTCTCACGCCTGGCGGAATGACGGGTTGGGACCAGTTTCCCGCAATCCCCTTAACGTCGCGTTAGCACTACCCGCCCCGGCCGCATTGTGCCGTTGCGCCCCGGCCGACCCACCCGTAATGTCCCCGGCCACCTTGGTTTTTCTCGAGAATCCGGGACCATGCCGCAGGTCGATCTCTCCCATGTCGAGTTTTGGATATTCGACCTCGACAACACCCTCTACCCTGCCCAGTGCCGGCTGTTCGACCAGGTCGAGCGGCGGATCGGCCTTTATATTGAGCAGTTGCTGAATCTCGACCGGGAGGCCGCGCGCGCCTTGCAGAAGCAATATTTCCGGGAGCACACCACGACCTTGAAGGGCCTGATGGTGAACCACGGGGTCGAACCCGGGGATTTCCTGGATTTCGTGCATCGGATCGATGTCAGCGGCGTCGCCGCCGACACCGCGCTCGACCGCGCGCTCGACGCCCTGCCGGGGAAGAAGCTGATCTACACCAACGGCTCGGTCGCCCATGCCCGGAACGTCATGGAGAAGGTCGGCATCACCCGGCACTTCCCCGACATCTTCGACATCGCCGCCGGCGACTATGACCCGAAGCCGAGCGCCGCGAGCTTCGACCGGCTGATCGAGACCTATGGCATCGTGCCGGAGCGCGCCGCCTTTCTCGACGACATGCCGCGCAACCTGAAGCCCGCCGCCGATCTCGGCATGACCACGGTGCTGATCTCGACCCACAGCGAATGGGCGCAGCCGGCCGGCGACGAGGATTACATCCATCACACCACCGACAAGCTGGCCGACTGGCTGGCCGCCCTCAACACCACAAAGAAGACGGGAAGCTGAAGCATGGATATCGGGGGATTGCAGACGGCGATCGACGCCGGCTGGGAAAACCGCACCAAGATCAACGCCCAGACCAAGGGCGAGACGCGCGACGCGGTCGAGACCGCGCTCGAGCTCCTGGACCGGGGCGCGGTGCGCGTGGCCGAGAAGAAGGACGGCAAGTGGGAGACCAACCAGTGGCTGAAGAAAGCCGTGCTGCTCTCCTTCCGCCTCAATGACTCCGAGTTCATCCCCGGCGGCGGCGAATATGCCGACGGCCGCGCCGGCTGGTTCGACAAGGTGCAGTCGAAATTCGCTGGCTGGAACCAGGCCCGCTTCGCCGAGGCCGGCTTCCGCGCCGTGCCGAACTGCGTCGTGCGCAAGAGCGCCTACATCGCCCCCGGCGTGGTGCTGATGCCGAGCTTCGTCAATGTCGGCGCCTATGTCGATTCCGGCACCATGGTCGATACCTGGGTGACCATCGGCTCCTGCGCCCAGATCGGGAAGAACTGCCACATCTCAGGCGGCGTCGGCATCGGCGGCGTGTTGGAGCCGCTGCAGGCCGGCCCGGTCATCATCGGCGACAATTGCTTCGTGGGCGCCCGGTCGGAGGTCGTCGAAGGCGTGGTGGTCGAGGACGGCGCGGTCATCTCCATGGGCGTCTTCATCGGCCAGACCACCAAGATCATCGACCGCGCCACCGGCGAGGTCTTCTACGGCCGCGTCCCGGCCTATTCGGTGGTGGTCTCCGGCTCGCTGCCGGGCAAGCCGCTGCCGAACGGCGAGCCCGGCCCCAGCCTCTATTGCGCGGTGATCGTGAAGCGGGTCGATGAGAAGACCCGCTCCAAGACCTCGATCAACGAACTGCTGCGCGATTAGGATGATCGACCCGGTCGCCCTCGCCGCCGAGCTGATCCGACGCCCGAGCGTGACCCCGCGGGATGCGGGCGCGCTCGGCGTGCTGGAGACCGCGCTGAAGCCGCTCGGCTTCGAATGCCACCGGCTGAAATTCGACGACCCCGCCGGCCCGCCGGTCGAGAATCTGTTCGCCAAGAAGCAGATCGGGTCGGGCAAGCATTTCTGCTTCGCCGGCCATACCGACGTTGTGCCGCCGGGACCGCGGGAGAGCTGGGCGCAGGATCCCTTCTCCGGCACGGTCGCCGACGGCCGGCTCCACGGCCGGGGCGCGGCCGATATGAAAGGCGCGATCGCCGCCTTCGCCGCGGCGAGCGACCGCTTCCTCTCCAAGCGTGAGTTCGGCTTCGCGGGCGCGATCTCGCTGCTCATCACCGGCGACGAAGAGGGTGTCGCGGTCAACGGCACCAAGCCGGTGCTGGAATGGATGCAAAAGAAGGGCGAGAAGCTCGATGCCTGCCTGGTCGGCGAGCCGACCAATCCGACCGTGCTGGGCGAGATGGCGAAGATCGGCCGGCGCGGCAGCTTG
>JAYSFH010000432.1:0-3946 GCA_041913405.1 Dongia sp.
ATCCCGATCTTCGTGGTGATGAACCTGCTCTCCGGCACCACCACGCCGATGGAGGCGATGCCGGAATGGCTGGCGGTGGCGATGCAGGTCTCGCCCTCGACCCATTTCGTGGCGCTTTCCCAGGCGATTCTCTACCGCGGCGCCGGATTCGAGACGGTGTGGCCGCAAATGGCAGGGATCTTTGGGCTGGGCTTGGCCTTTCTCCTGGTGGCCCTGCTGCGTTTCCGGGCGATGCTCGCGCGGCAGGCCTGAAGAGTCCCCAGGGATTCGGCCAAGGGTTGGGAATGAACGAACTGGATCTGGACTGGGAGACTCTCTCCCATCCGCTCGAGTTGCTGGTGTCACTGGCGGTCGGCCTGCTGATCGGCATGGAGCGCGAATGGCGCCAGCAGCGCGACGCGGACGAGCCCGACGAGCATGCCGGGCTGCGCACCTTCGGCCTGTTCGGGCTGCTGGGCGGCATCGCCGGCCTGTTCGAGCAGAATGCCGCATGGCTGGTGGCCGCCGCTCTGCTCGCTGTCGCCGCGGTGCTGATCGCGCAGCGGCGCAAGGGTGAGGCCAACCTGCCGCTGGAAGACGTGACCACCCTGGCCGCCGCCCTGGTGACCACCATGCTCGGCGCGCTCGCGACCATCGGGATGCCGCAGCTCGCCGCCACCGCCGCCGTGGTGATCGTGGTGCTGCTGCACCTGAAGCCGACGCTGCACCGCTGGATCGGGGCGCTGAGCAAGGACGAGCTCCGGGCGGTGCTGCGCCTGCTGGTGATCTCGCTGGTGATCCTGCCGGTGCTGCCCGATCAAGGCTACGGGCCCTATGAGGCGCTCAACCCGCGCAAGATCTGGTTCTACGTGGTGCTGATCTCGACGCTATCCTTCGTGGGCTATCTCGCGATCCGGGTGCTGGGGCCAAAGCGCGGCTACCTGGCGACCGGATTGTTCGGCGGCATGGTGTCATCGACGGCGACCACGGCGGCGCTGGCGCGGCTGGCCAAGCAGGACCAGAAGTCGGTGGCACCGCTGGCCGCCGGGATCGCGCTGGCGAACGGTGTCAGCGTCCTGCGCATGCTGGTAATCGTCGTGGCGATCTACCCGCCCCTCGCCATGGCAGCGGCCTGGCCGCTCGGTTGCTTCGCGCTGGTCGCCGTCGCTTGCGCGCTTCTGCTGTGGCGATTCCAGACGGGACGCGGCAAAGGCAAGGCGATGGAGATCGCCAATCCGTTCGGCATCGGGCCGGCGATCAAGCTCGCCGCGATCCTAACCACGGTCCAGCTGCTTGCGGCCTTCCTGGAGGACCGCTACGGTCAGGCGGGGCTGCAGGGCCTGGCGGCGATCGCCGGCCTGGTCGATGCCGACGCCATCAGCTTGACCGTGGCACGCACCGCCGCCGGCGGCGCGGAGATCGGGTCGGCGCTGACCGCCCTGCTGATCGCGGTGCTCGCCAATGCGGTGTTCAAGTCGGTGCTGCTGTTTTCCGCCGGGGGCAAGATCGCGGTCTGGGGGATCGGCGCGCTGGCGCTGATGTGCAGCGCCGCCGGCATCGCCTGGCTGATCCCGTTGCCGTTCGAGCTGGAGCCGGATCAGCCTTCGGGCTGATGGCAGACCGCCTCGATGTTGTGGCCGTCGGGATCGAAGACGAAGGCGCCGTAGTAGTTCGGGTGATAATGGCCGCGGATGCCCGGGCCGCCGTTGTCGCGGCCGCCGGCGGCGAGCGCCGCGGCATGGAAGGCGCGCACCGCTTCCCGCGTCTTGGCGACGAAGGCGAAATGGATCGTGCCCGGCGCATCGCCGCCCCCGAGCCAGAATTCCGGCCGCCCGTCGGTGCCGAGCAAGGCCCAGCCCTCGCCCTCCTCGACCACGCTCATCCCGAGCGGCGTCAGGGCGGCGAGATAGAAGGCCTTGCTCTTCGGGAAGTCGGCGACGGTGAAACCGATGTGATCGATTGGCATAGGATGCTTAACTTCGCTTGCGTTTCTCTTGATCGTCATGGTCCGCGCAGGCGGACCATCCACGAGTTTGCCAGACAGGGCTCGAAAGAAACTCGTGGATCCTCCGCCTTCGCGGAGGATGACGAGTTATATGATCATCGGCCAGCCCGTTTCGACGACTAATACTTCCCCTTGCGCTGGCGGAATTTCGGCTTCATCCCCGCCTTGCCGGCGGTCGAGCGCGCCGAGGGCGACAGCGGCTTGCCGTCGAGCCCCATGCCCGCCCTTCCGGCAGCCGTGTTCGGGATCTCGAGGTCGATCGATTCCAGGCGCTTGATCTCGTCGCGGTAGCGCGCCGCCGCCTCGAACTCGAGGTTGGCTGCCGCGTCGCGCATCTTCTTCTCGAGATCGGCGACCGTGGCCTTGAGATTGTGGCCGACCCGGTGCATGTCGCCGATGATGCCGGTATCGACCGTGACATGGTCGCTCTCGTAGACCGAGCTCATGATGTCGGCGATGCCCTTCTTGACCGATTCCGGCGTGATGCCATGGGCGGCGTTGTAGGCCTGCTGCTTCTCGCGCCGCCGGGTGGTCTCGTTCAGCGCATATTGCAAGCTATCGGTCATGTTGTCGGCATAGAGGATGACCCGGCCCTCGACGTTGCGCGCCGCGCGGCCGATGGTCTGCACCAGCGATGTGCGTGAGCGCAGGAAGCCTTCCTTGTCGGCGTCGAGGATGCAGACCAGGGCGCATTCCGGAATGTCCAGGCCCTCGCGCAGCAGGTTGATACCGACCAGCACGTCGAAGGCGCCCAAGCGGAGGTCGCGGATGATCTCGATCCGCTCCAGGGTCTCGACATCGGAATGGATGTAGCGCACCCGCACGCCGGCATCGTGCAGGTATTCGGTGAGGTCCTCGGCCATGCGCTTGGTCAGGGTGGTGATCAGGACCCGCTGGCCCTTCTTCGAGACCTCCTGGCATTCGGCGACGACGTCATCGACCTGGGTTTCGGTCGGACGGATGATGCAGACCGGATCGATCAGGCCGGTCGGGCGGATCACCTGCTCGGCGAAAACGCCGGAGGTCTGCTTCATCTCCCAGGAGCCGGGCGTAGCGGAGACGCAGATGGTCTGCGGCCGCATCCGCTCCCATTCCTCGAACTTCAAGGGCCGGTTGTCGACGCAGGAGGGCAGGCGGAAGCCATATTCCGCCAGGGTCGATTTCCGCGCGAAGTCGCCTTTATACATGCCGCCGATCTGCGGGATCGTGACATGGCTCTCATCGACGAAGATCAGCGCGTCTTCCGGCAGGTATTCGAACAGGGTCGGCGGGGGCTCGCCGGCCTTGCGGCCGGTGAGATAGCGCGAGTAGTTCTCGATGCCGGCGCAGGACCCGGTCGCCTCCATCATCTCCATGTCGAAGGTGACGCGCTGCTCCAGCCGCTGCGCCTCCAAGAGCTTGTTCTCGACATTCAATTCGGCGAGCCGCAGCTTCAGATCCTCTTTGATCGACTTCACCGCCTGGTGCAGGGTCGGCTTCGGCGTCACGTAGTGGCTGTTGGCGTAGATCTTGATCTCTTCGAGGTCGGCGCTGCGCTCGCCGGTCAGCGGGTCGAACTCGTAGATCGCCTCGATCTCGTCGCCGAACATCGAGAGCCGCCAGGCGCGATCCTCAAAGTGGGCCGGGAAGATCTCCAGGCTGTCGCCCTTGACCCGGAAGGTGCCGCGGAAGAAGGCGGCCTCGTTGCGCTTGTACTGGATCTCGACCAGCGCGCGGAGCAGCTCCTTCTGGTCGATGCTGTCGCCGCGCTTCAGGGTGATGGTCATCGCCGAATAGGTTTCCGGCGAGCCGATACCGTAGATGCAGGAGACCGAGGCGACGATCACCACGTCGCGCCGCTCGAACAGCGCCCGGGTGGCCGAGTGGCGCATCCGGTCGATCTGCTCGTTCAGCGAGCTCTCTTTCTCGATATAGGTGTCGGTGCGCGGGACGTAGGCTTCCGGCTGGTAGTAGTCGTAGTAG
>JAYSFH010000433.1:0-3945 GCA_041913405.1 Dongia sp.
TCGACCTCAGCTCTTGCCGATCTTGACCGCGACCCACTGGAAGTCGCCCTTGCGGTTCACCAGCAGCGTGACCACGCGATAGCCGTTGTCCTGCGCCGCCTTCACCCGGTCGCGCACGTCGCCCGGGGATTTGACCGCCTTCTGGTCGACCTCGACGATCACGTCGCCGGGCCGGAGATCCTTCTCCGCGGCCGGACCGTCCTGGGCGACATCGGTCACCAGCACGCCTTCGGCGTCGCCGCCGAGGCCGTACTTGTCCCGGCCCTTCTGGTCCAGGGCAGCGAGATCGATGCCGAGGCTCTCGATCTTGCTGCCTTCGTCTTCCGGCGCCGGTTGCTGGCTGGCCGGCTCGACGCTGGCCTGGTCCTCGTTCTCCGGATACTCGCCGACCTGGGTCTCGGCGACGATGCGCGGCAGGCCACGCATCTCGGTGACGTCGCGGCCGTCGAATTTCAGCACCACGTCGCCCTGCTTGATGCCCGCGGCCTCGGCCGGGCCGCCCGGCGTGACACTGGCGACCAGCGCGCCCTTGGCACCCGGCAGCTTCAGGCCTTCGGCGAGGTCCGGGCTGACCGACTGGATGCGGACACCGATCCAGCCGCGCCGGGCATGGCCGAACTCGCGGATCTGGTCGATGATCGGCTTGGCGAGATTGGCGGGGATCGCGAAGCCGATGCCGACCGAGCCGCCCGACGGCGAGTAGATCGCCGAATTGATGCCCACGACCTCGCCGTCCATGTTGAACATCGGGCCGCCGGAATTGCCGCGGTTGATCGAGGCATCGGTCTGCAGGAAATCGTCATAGGGGCCGGCATTGATGTCGCGCTGGCGGGCCGAGACGATGCCCGCCGTCACCGAGCCGCCGAGGCCGAACGGATTGCCGATCGCCAGCACCCAGTCGCCGATCCGCGTCTGGTCGGAATTGCCCCAGTTCACGAAGGGCAGCGGCTTGCCGGCCTCGATCTTCAACAAGGCGAGATCGGTCTTCTCGTCGGTGCCGATCAGCTTCGCCTTGAACTCCTCGTTGTCGTGGGTGATGACGGTGATCTCGTCGGCATTCTCGATCACGTGGTTGTTGGTGACCACGAAGCCAGTCGCGTCGATGATGAAGCCGGAGCCGAGCGAGGTCGCGCGCCGCGGCTTCGGCGCCTCGCCGCCCTGCTGGCGGTCGAGGAACTGGCGAAACAGCTCGTCGAGGTCCTGGCCCTGGCTGTCGCTGCTCAGGGTCTGGGTGGTCGAGATGTTGACCACCGCCGGCAGCGATTTCTCCGCGAGATCGGCGAAGCCCTCCGGCACGCCGCGCGCCGCGGCCGTCCCGATCAGACCGCCGCTCAAACCCGCCGCCAGCAGCGCGGCCAAGATCACCGATCGCAACAGCTTCAACACAACGCTCCTTCGTGAAGTCGAACGCGCCGCCGGGCAGCCCCGCGGCCATTTCCGATCATAGCAACGCCGGCGCCCCGGCGGCAATTTCCCCCATGGCCCGCCAGGGTCACTTTATCGGGGGGCATTGCGGCCGGATTGCGGCGAATGCCGTGGGATTCGGGGCCTTTACTGGCTGCCCGATTCCGGGGCGGCGCCTTCGGCCGGCGCCTCCGGCTGCAGTTCCGGCGTCGCCTGCGGCTTGGCCGGGGGCGGCGCGCCCGGAGCATCCGGGTTCCGGTCGAAGAAGCGGAAGAAGTCGCCGGTGGGCGCCCCGACGAACGTGGTGTTCTCGCCACCCAGGCCGAGCTGCATCGCCTGCATCGAGCGGTAGAAGTCGAAGAACTTCGGATCGCTGCTGTAGGCCTCGTTGTAGATCCGGGTCGCCTCGGCATCGCCTTCGCCGCGGGTGATGGAGGACTTGCGCTGCGCATCGGCGAGAGTGACGACCCGCTCCTTGTCGGCCTCTGCCTTGATCTCGAGGGCGCGCCGGGCGCCGTCCGCGCGGATGCCGGCGGCTTCCTGGGCACGCTGCGAGCGCATCTGGTTGAACACCGCCTCGCTGTTCTGCGGCGGCAGATCGACACGCTGGAACCGGACATCGACGATGCGGATGCCATAGGGCGCCGCCGCCTGCCGGGTCAGCTCCTGGGTGATCAGCGACATCAGCTCGGCGCGCTTGGGCGTCAGGATGTCCGTCATCGGCGTGTTGCCGACCGCCGAACGCAAGGTCGAGATCAGCACCGCGCCGATCTGGCCCTCGGCGTTCATGGTCGTCTTCGCGACCTGGTAGAACTTCAGCGGGTCGGTGATCTGGTAGCGCACGAAGGCGGAAATGACGACGCGCTTCTGCTCGCGTGTCAGCAGCAGCTGCGGCTCGACGTCGAAATTGCGCACCCGCTTGTCGAGATAGGTCACGTTCTCCACGATCGGCAGGCGGAAGTAGAGGCCCGGCTCCTTGATGGTGCGCTTGGGCTCGCCGAACTGCAGGACCAGGGCCGATTCCCGAAGCGTCACGGTGAAGGCTGCTGCGTAGATGCCGATCGCGGCGAGGATGACCGCGGCAATGGCGATGACTGGAACCCGGCTTCTCATTGGCTCGCTCCCGCCGGCGCGGCCGACTGCTGGTTCACATCAGGTTGCGGCATCACCGCAGGAGAGTTGCCGAGGGACGACGACCCGCCGCCGGGCGTCGATGTGGCGCCCCTCCTCAACAATTGATCCAGCGGCAGATAGGGGACCGCCCCGCTGCCGCCGGCCGACTGGTCGATGAGCACCTTGTTCATGCCGCCGAAGATGTTCTGCATCGATTCGAGATAGATCCGGCGCTCGGTCAGGCTCGGATCGAGCTTGTACTGCTCATAGACCGAGAGGAAGCGCTGCGCCTCGCCGTGGGCGTTGGCGACCTTCTCGGCCTTATAGGCTTCGGCCTGGCGCACCATCTGCACTGCCTGACCCTGGGCGCCCTGCACCACCTTGTTGCGATAGGCCTGGGCATCGTTCACCGCGCTGGTCGCGTCGTTGCTGGCGCGCTGCACGTCCAGGAAGGCGTCGATCACCTCCTGCGGCGCGCCGACGTCCTGCAGGGAGACCTGCTCGACCTTGATGCCCGCGTGATAGCTGTCGAGCATCTTCTGCGCCAAGGTCATCGCCTGGGTCTCGATCTTGGCGCGGTCGGCGGTCGTCGCGGCCTGGAACTCGGACTGGCCGATGATCTCGCGGATCGCCGATTCCACCGCCTTCTTGACGGAATCTTCCGGCTCCTGGATCTCGAACAGATACTGCTGGACCTGTTCCGGACGGATGCGCCAGAGCACGACCGCCTCGATCTTGATGATGTTCTCGTCCTTGGTCAGCATCAGGCTCTCGCCCTGCACCTCGGTGCTGGCGCTGGCCGCCTGGCGAAAGCCGATCTCGGTGCGGAAGCGCTGCTGGACGTCCGGCGTCTCGACATGGCCGATCGGCACCGGATAGTTCCAGTGCAGGCCGGGCTCGACCGGCGGACCCTTGTACACGCCGAACACGGTCTCGACGCCGACCTCGCCGGGATTGACCACATAGAAGCCGGTCGCACCCCAGAGTGCCACCACCGCCGCCGCAATCAGGCCGAAGCCGCGCCAGGAGCCGAAGCCCCCGGGCAGAACCGACTTCATCCGGTCCTGGCCGCGGCGCAGCATCTCCTCGAAATCAGGGGGGCGATTGCCGCCGCCACCACCGCCGCCGACAGGACCGGTGCCGCGACCCCAGGGGCTCTTGCCACCGCCGCCCCAAGGACCGCCCTGATTGTTCCAAGCCATGAAGTACCCCTCGTCGCCTCGGCTGTTCTCGTTGGTGGCCCGCCCCAGCCGCCAATTCTGTAGGCAACCCGGGGGCAAGGCCTTATATGACAGGCCGGAAGCCGCCGCAACGCGCCGGCCCCCGGTTTCGCCCCTGGTCTCCCGAAGGGTCGTCTGTGGCGCGAAATATGGGAATCCTGCCCAATAAGATCAAGGTTTGGAAAGCGTAGGGAAGAAGATGGCCGTG
>JAYSFH010000434.1:0-1883 GCA_041913405.1 Dongia sp.
TTCAATCTCGACTTCAGCACGATGCACCGGTCGATCTTCCTCTACTACGTGATCCTGGTGCTGGCGCTGATCACCAACTTCGTGACCATCCGCCTCAGGAAGCTGCCGATCGGCCGCGCCTGGGAGGCGCTGCGCGAGGACGAGACCGCCTGTCGCGCGCTCGGCATCAACCCCACCAACACCAAGCTCACCGCCTTTGCGATCGGCGCGATGTTCGCCGGCTTCGCCGGCTCGTTCTTCGCGACCCGCCAGGGCTTCGTCAGCCCGGAGAGCTTCGTCTTCATCGAATCCGCGCAGATCCTGGCGATCGTGGTGCTGGGCGGCATGGGCAGCCAGGTCGGCGTGGCCTTGGCCGCGATCCTGCTCGTGGGTCTCCCTGAGGTGATGCGCGAGCTCTCGCTCTACCGCATGCTGTTCTACGGAATGTGCATGGTGATGATCATGCTGCTGCGGCCGCGCGGCCTGCTGGCGCATCGCGAGCCGACGATTGCACTCGATCCGAAGCATGCGCCATCGGCGACCGGTGCCACCGCGCGAGGCACCAAGCCATGACCGCGATTCCGGTCCAGGCGACACATGCGACCGACAGCAACGTCCTGCTGACGGTAGAGCATCTCACCATGCGCTTCGGCGGCCTGGTGGCGGTCGAGGATGTGAACTTCACCGCCCGCCGCGGCCAGATCACCGGCGTGATCGGCCCGAACGGCGCCGGCAAGACCACGCTCTTCAACTGCATCACCGGTTTCTACAAGCCCTCGATCGGTCGCATCACCCTGCAACGCGAGGACGGCTCGACCTACCTGCTGGAGCAGATGGACGGCTTCCGGATCGGCCAGCGCGCCCGGGTTGCGCGCACCTTCCAGAACATCCGCCTTTTCCCCGGCATGTCGGCGCTGGAGAACCTGATCGTCGCGCAGCACAACAAGCTGATGCAGGCCTCCGGCTGGACAATCCTCGGGCTGCTGGGCCTGCCGGGCTATCGCCGCGCCGAGGCGGAGGCCAAGGATCTCGCGGTGCAGTGGCTGGAGCGCGTCGGGTTGCTGGCCTTGGCCGATCAGCCCGCCGGCAGCCTGCCGTATGGCGGCCAGCGGCGGCTGGAGATCGCGCGCGCGATGTGCACGGATCCGGTCCTCCTCTGCCTCGATGAGCCGGCCGCCGGCCTGAACCCGCGGGAATCGGCGGAGCTCAACGAGCTGCTCCTGGAGATTCGCGACCGGGCAGGGATCGGCCTGCTGCTGATCGAGCACGACATGAGCGTCGTGATGGGGATTTCCAACCACATCGTGGTGCTGGACTACGGCCGCAAGATCGCCGACGGAACGCCGGCCGAGATCCAGAAGGATCCGGCCGTGATCCGCGCCTATCTCGGCGAGGAAGAGAAAGAGTAGCGCATGAGCGAAGTCATGCTGCAGGTCTCGGCCATCCGCTCCTTCTACGGGCATATCGAGGCCCTGCGCGCCGTCGACATCACCATCAACACCGGCGAGATCGTCACCCTGATCGGCGCCAACGGCGCCGGCAAGTCGACGCTGCTGATGTCGATCTGCGGCTCGCCGCGGATCCGCGAAGGCTCGATCGTGTTCTCCGGCCGCGACATCAGCCGCATGCCGACCGACCAGATCATGCAGCTCGGCATCGCCCAGTCGCCCGAGGGGCGCCGCATCTTCCCGCGCATGACCGTGCTCGAGAATCTGAAGATGGGCGCGCTCACCACCGACCCGAAGTTCTTCGACGAGGACCTGCAGCGGGCCTTCACGATGTTCCCGGTGCTGGAGAAGCGGCAGAAGCAGCGCGGCGGTACGCTTTCCGGCGGCGAGCAGCAGATGCTCTCAATCGCCCGCGCGCTGATGAGCCGGCCCAAGCTCCTGTTGCTGGACGAGCCG
>JAYSFH010000434.1:1944-3925 GCA_041913405.1 Dongia sp.
CTGGCGCCGCTGATCGTGAAGCAGATCTTCTCGATCATCCGCGAGATCAACGAGAAGCAGGGCGTCACCGTCTTCCTGGTCGAGCAGAATGCCAACCATGCGCTGAAGCTGGCGCATCGTGGCTATGTGATGGTGAACGGCAAGATCACGCTGAGCGGCACCGGCAAGGAATTGCTGAGCAACGCCGAGGTGCGCGCGGCCTATCTCGAAGGCGGGCACCACTGATGGCCCCCCAGGGATCGGCACTCGGGAGAATGACGGCATGAGCGAGTTCAGCTTCGGCGAGGTTCTCGGCGTCACCCTGGTGCTGTTCGGCTTCGCGTCCTTCCTGATGGGGCAGGCGATCGCCGATACCTGGCGGCCGGCGTGGCAGAATGTCACCTATGGCCTGCTGCTCGCGGTCGGCAATCACTTCATTGATTGCGCGCTGTTCGGCGGCGACTGGCTGTCCTTGTCCCACTACCTGCTGGACGCCGTCATCATCGTCGCCATCGCGCTTTTTGCGCATCGGATGACTCTTGCACGCAAAATGGTGCAGCAGTACCCTTGGTTGTATGAGCGTTCCGGGCTGCTCTCATGGCGGGCGCGCGGCTGACCTGCCGCGCAATTGTAAGTGATTGGAGCGTTTCGGCGGCCGGGGTGCGCGACCGGCTGCCGCTAGCGGGTTGACCCGCGACACTGGGTGCGCAAGATTGGATACAAGTCCGACTGCACAAAGCGATTGGACGCAACGAACAACGGGAAGAGGCTACCAATGTACAAGAAGCTCATTACCACGACGGCCATGGCTGCGGCCTTGGCGTTGGGGGCGTTCGTGACCAGCCATGACGCGCAGGCTGACATCACCATCGCGGTCGCTGGTCCGATGACGGGCGATCTCGCCGCGTTCGGCGAGCAGCTGCGTCGCGGCTCCGAGATGGCGGTGAAGGACATCAACGCCGCCGGCGGCGTCAACGGCGAGCAGCTGAAGCTCGAGATCGGCGACGACCAGTGCGATCCGAAGCAGGCCCGTCAGGTCGCCAACGACCTCGCGGCGAAGGGCGTGGTCTTCGTGGCCGGTCACTTCTGCTCCGGTTCGTCGATCCCGGCCTCGGAAGTCTACGTCGAGGAAGGCATCCTGCAGATGACGCCGGCTTCCACCAACCCGGCTTTCACCGACGATCCGGCGGCGAAGGGCGTGAAGACGATCTTCCGCGCTTGCGGCCGTGACGACGCGCAGGGCGTGTTCGCCGGTCCGTGGCTGGCGAAGACCTATCCGGGCAAGAATGTCGCCATCCTCGACGACAAGTCGGCCTATGGCCAGGGCCTCGCCAACGAGACCCAGAAGAACTTCGAAGGCGCCGGCGGCAAGACGGCTCTGCGCGAGACCTACACGCAGAAGGAAAAGGACTTCTCGGCCCTCATCGCCAAGATGAAGGAAGCGAAGATCGACGTCGTCTACATTGGCGGCTACCACAACGACGTGGGCCTGATGGTGCGTCAGGCGCGTGAGCAGGGCTTCAACGCGGCCTTCGTTTCGGCCGACGCTCTGAACACCGCGGAGTTCTGGTCGATCTCCGGCCCGGCCGGCGAAGGCCTGCGCTACAGCGACGGCGCTTCGGCGGTGAACCTCGACTCCGCGAAGGCGGTGGTCGAGAAGTTCCGCGCCGAGAAGTACGAGCCGGAAGGCTACACCCTCAACAGCTATGCGGCGATCCAGGCTTGGGCCGCCGCCGCCAACGAGGCGAAGAGCACCGATGCCGAGAAGGTCGCGGCGGTTCTCCGCGCCCATCCGCAGAAGACCGCGATCGGCGAGCTCACCTGGGACGCCAAGGGCGACCTGACCAAGGTCAACTACGCCTGGTACGTCTACCACGACGGCAAGGCCGTCCAGGAGCCGCTGAACTAAGCATCGGTTTCCGCAAGGAGACTGATGGAAGGCCCGGGCGCAAGCCCGGGCCTTTTTCTTTATGCGCGTCGTTGTACTGCAACCGTGGGCTGA
>JAYSFH010000435.1:0-2681 GCA_041913405.1 Dongia sp.
AGCTGCCTGCCGAAGCCCCAGCGAAGGCAGACCTTTCCGCTGAAACGCGTTGCGCGCAAGGGCGGACACACTGTTTGAAATCGTGAAACCGGGCCTCAGGCTGCGTCGTCGGTAAACGCCGCGGGGTCGATGCAACCCGGACCCGACCCGGACAGGAAAAAGAATCTGTGCAAATTCCGCATGCGCCAGAGGTTTCGACCTTAGAATTTTGCATGACTCATTGGCGCACGCAGACCGGACGCAGACAGATCGCGCACGCAGACGCAACGCAGACGGATGGCGCAACGCAGACCGGACGCAGACAAATCGCGCACGCAGACGCAACGCAGACGGATGGCGCAACGCAGACCGGACGCAGACAAATCGCGCACGCAGACGCAACGCAGACGGATGGCGCAACGCGGACCGGACGCAGACGGAATCGAGGTTCGCTTTCGCCCGGATGCGGCGTTTAGCGTTTCACGGCAGAGGGTTAGCGCACCCGCCTCGATCGCAACCGTCTGCGTGCGGATCGGCAGCTTAGGGCTGGGATCAGCGCAGCTTCTTCAG
Organism: Dongia sp.; assembly: GCA_041913405.1. GTDB lineage: Bacteria > Pseudomonadota > Alphaproteobacteria > Dongiales > Dongiaceae > Dongia. Next base: position 550 of record JAYSFH010000435.1, read on the forward strand.
CAGGGTCATGAACTGCGCGCGCTCGTCTGCGTCGAGCGGCTCCAGCGTCTCGGCCGATATCTCCAACCCCACCGGGATGGCGCGTGCCACCACGTCGAGGCCTTGCGGTGTCAGCGCCAGCATGCGGCGCCGACCGTCCTCGGGATCCACCGTCGCCGCGACGAAGCCGCGCTGGATCAGGCGGTCGGTGACCCCCTTGACCGTCGCGGCGTCCATCGCGGTCAGCCGGCCGAGCTTGTTCTGCGAGCAGGGCCCCACTTCCTGCAGCCGCACCAGGGTGGCGAACTGCGTGGTGGTGAGCTGTTCCGGGATCCGCGCGGCGAAGATCGAGGCGTGACGCTGCGAGGCCTGGCGCAGGATATAGCCGACCTGCTGCTCCAGCCGGTAACCCTCTTCCGGCGTCACGCTGGCGATCGGCTTGGCGGCGTTCGGCTTCACCGGAGGCCGTCCTCGCCCTTGATCTCGGAGACCTTCAAGCCGCCGACCCGCGGCAGCGGCCGTCCGGAATCCGTGACCGCGACTGCGACCACGATCTCGTCGGCTCCAGGCGCGTCGACCACGCGCACCTCCATGCCGTCGAAATGGCTGCGCACGAAAGCCGCATCCTTGTGGCCGAGCGGAATGTCCAAGGCGACGCCCGGGCCGCCGCGCTTCTTCGAGGACGGGATCAGCGCAGCACCCTTGCCCAGCACCTTGCGGAAGGGCGCGCCGAGCTTCGGATGCAGGATCGCCGCGGCATGCTCCAGCTCGCCGTTGGCCCCGACCGCCGCCGCCTTGCCGTAGCTCTCGATCTTCCCACCCTCGATGCCGAGCGCCTTCACCGCGCGTTCGGCCAGCAGCCCGCCCAGTTCCTCGCCGACATCGATGAGGTCGGTCAAGTCCTCCTGATAGCGGCCGGCGAAAGGATTGGCGATCACGGCGATCGCCGCGGCGCGCCGGGTCGGCGGGCTGACGTCGCGGCCCGCCTCGCTCAGGGTCTCTTCCACCACGGTCACGATCTTGCGGATCTTCGCTTTCATGCTTCTCCCCTTATGCCGCTTGGATCTGCAGCCGGCCTTCGACCTGGCGCGTCAGTCCACCGAGATGCAGCGCCGCCGCGCGGATCAACGGCCGCTCCAGGCAGCTCTCCGCCGCGCGACAGCCGCGCTCCAGGGCCGCCGCTTTTTCAGCCTCGGTCAGCGCACCGACCGCAACCGTCACCGCTCGCGCGCCGAGATCGTTGTCCGGTGCCAGGTCTTGCGCAGGGCGGCGCTCGATCGCGGCATGGCCGGGCAGGTCGACCGCATTGGCGATGACGGTGGCCGCCGCATCGGCCATCGCCGCCGTGTCGGCCAGCACCGTCACAGCGTCGGCAATGCCCAGCGAGAAGCTGCGCCCGCGCCAGCCGCTGGTGGCGATGCCGCGCACCGGCTGGTCCGATGCGAGGAACAGCGACCCGAACATGCTCGGGCAGTCAGGCCGATCCACCATGCCGATCCGCAGGGTCTCGCCCTTGGCCAGAAAGACCGCGATGTCGCCGCCGTTGTTGACATAGGCGCGGCTGAGCTTCGCCGCGCCGGTCATCGCTCCCAGCACCTCCTCCGCCACCGCGCCGGCGACCGCCGCCATCGGCGTGATGAAGGTGTCGCGCGCGAAGGGCTGCACGGCATGCCACATCCGCCGCGCCACGATCCCCTGTGGCTCCTCCGCATCGGCGGCGCGCAGCAGAGACAGCTCCGCGCAAAGCCCGTCCAGGATGGTGATGAACCGCGCCGCCGCCGCGCGGTAAGCGATCTCTATCTCCTCCGCCCCGCCGAAGGCCTCGACGATGAGATCGATCGGCCCGTCCTGCAGGTGCAGCCGGTTATGCCCGAAGCGGCGGATGACCGGCACCCGGCGCATCAGGCCGCACCCTTCGCGGCGCGAAGACGCAGCGAGGAATCCTTCAAGACCTCTTCCACCGGCCGCACGTGATCGACATGGCCACCGAGCGCCGCGTAATCCTCGAGCTTCAGGGTGAACTCGATCGGCGCCACCAGCGCCGGCGTCGGCACATAGCCGAAGGCGCGTTCGGGCAGCAAGGTCACATCGACCATGTAGGTGATGCCGCCGCCCGGCCAGACATAGACCGGAGCGCCCCCCGCGGTGACCCG